>JAFLSX010000019.1 GCA_022510705.1 Lachnospiraceae bacterium | reverse complement strand
GGGCCGGCATTTGCATCCATCTTCACCAATGCGTTCAGCTTAGAAGCTGCGGCTGGCGGTGTGGGTGGCTATGTGATCAAGCAGGCTATTACCTGGGGTTTTAAGCGCGGTGTCTTTTCCAACGAAGCTGGCTTAGGTTCTTCCGTTATGGTACACTCTGCTTCCAACGTAAAGGAGCCCGTTACCCAGGGTCTGTGGGGTATCTTTGAAGTGTTTGTAGATACCATCATTGTCTGCACCCTGACCGCTCTGGTAATTTTAACCAGCGGTGTTGTTAATCTGCATACCGGTGAATCTGTCAGCGGCAGTACCAAATTGGCCCTGGCAGCGGAAGCATTTAACAATAGCTTCGGTACTTTCGGCGGTATCTTTATTGCCCTTGCGGTAACCCTCTTTGCTTTCTCCACCGTATTAGGTTGGAGCTACTACGGCACCAAAGCATGGGAATTCTTATTCGGCACCAAGTCCACAATTTTATACAAAGTTGTGTTCCTGGCTGTTATTTTGGGCGGTTCCGTTCTGAATGCAGATTTGGCAATCGACCTATCCGATACTTTTAACGGTCTGATGGCAATTCCAAACCTGATCGGTGTTCTGACCCTTTCCGGTACCGTCATTGCCATTACCAACAATTATACCAGACGGAAATTAAGGAAAGACAAGAATGAGAAAGATTTAAAGCCCATGCTCTCCTTCTTTGAAAATATCCAAAAAGAGCAGGAAGAGGCATTGAAGGCTGAGAACAACTAAAGAGATAGGGATTGCATCCCTATATACAAAATGCACCTCAAAAACCTGAGGAGCATTTGTATGAATAAGGATTACCTTCCAAATAAGAACCCTAATTTTGATACACAGTGTATCGAGGTTAGGGTCCTTATTTTTCGTGCAAATACCTGCTGGATGTACTATAATAGAGACAATCAACTAATGGAAATTGCAGAGGCGGAAGATTTTTGAGTAATAATTGCAAAAACCTTGCGTCAGGGGTTGCATGTTACGCTGCGTAATGAGCTATCCTTAACGTGAAGGAGGTGAAAAGCTATGTCAAAATACACGACAGGAGAGATCGCTAAGCTCTGTGGTGTGACAGTCAGGACGGTGCAGTATTATGATACCCGTGGCATCCTTGTTCCGACAGAATTGTCCGAAGGAGGCAGGCGGCTTTATTCGGAAGATGACTTAAAGCGCATGAAGATCATCTGCTTCCTCAGAGACCTGGGACTTCCCATTGACTCCATTTCTCAGCTGCTTTCCGAAGACGATCCGGGCAGCGTGATCTCATTGCTTCTGGAGCAACAGGAACAGGCTTTACAGGAGGAGATCGGAGAGCGTCAGGAGAAGCTGGACAAACTGGAAACGCTCAAACGAGAGCTAAAAAGCATAGAGGCGGTCTCTGTCGAATCCATTGGTGACATAGCATACACGATGTCAAATAAGAAGAAATTGAAGAAACTCCATGCAACTCTTCTTATCAGCGGTATTCCCATCAGCATTTTCCAGTGGGTATCCATCATCCTGTGGATCACGAAAGGCTTTTGGTGGCTGTTTGTGATATGGGCGGTCATTGCCATTCCCTATGCGATCCTGATGTCGCGGTATTACTTCCACCGTGTAGCCTACATCTGCCCGCAATGTCATACGGTTTTTATACCGACATTTAGAGAAGCATTCTGGGCAAGGCATACGCCTGCGACCCGTAAACTTACCTGCACTTCCTGCGGCCATCACGGCTTCTGCGTGGAAGTGGCAAGAGAGGAGGCTGATAGCCATGAATGATATAACTTTCAACAAAAAAGGAACGATAAAGTATCTGATCTGGACCTTTCTGATCACATGGATCATGCAGGTCGTTGTAGCAGTTTTGTACCGAAACGGGCTTGCTGTCTTCGGACAGCTGCTTATGTCGGTCATGATGTTTGTGCCGCTGTTTGGAGTGCTCTTATCCGGACATACGCTTTCGGGCATGGGATGGAAACCCAACCTCAAGGGGAAGATAAAGATTCTTCTTGCAGCATGGTTTCTTCCCGCATTATTGACAGTGATCGGCGCTGCTCTTTATTTTGCTGTCTTTCCGGGACATTTTGATTTAAGCGGGGAGTATCTTGTGGCGGCCGCCGGGCCTGAAATACTGGGGCAGTTGGAGGCGCAGGGATTGACTTACTCTCTGTATATCCTGATCAATTTTGTGGGCTGTCTGACATACGCTCCGGTTATCAACATGTTTGTTGCAGTTGGTGAAGAAGCCGGCTGGCGGGGATTTTTGTATCCCCAGCTAAAAGCAAAGTTCGGCAAAAGACGCGGCTGGCTGATCGGCGGTGTCATCTGGGGAATATGGCACTGGCCGGTGATCTGGCTTATAGGATATGAGTATGGAACAGATTACTTTGGATTCCCGATCATTGGAATGTTGACGTTTTGTATTATTACGATTGCGATAGGTATATTGTGCGACCGGCTGTATGAAAAATCCGGATGCATCTGGATCCCATCCATATTTCACGGAGCACTCAACGCTGCGGCTACCATTCCTATGGTCATCTGCATAACAAATACAGGCTCAATGAGACTGCTGGGTCCGGCGCCGGTTGGGGTTCTTGCGGGATTACCATTAATCATATGTGCGATGATATTGCTTTTCAAAGCAACCAAACCGGAAGAATAGAAAATCCAATTTGCACGCCAAAAATTAAAAATGCACCCCTACAATAAAGGGGTGCATTTCATTAATAAGAATTATTTCCCAGCAGGGGAAGAGAGGATCGAACTCCCGTTTACGGTTTTGGAGACCGCCGCACTACCGCTGTACTATTCCCCTGTATAACGTATAGCACGTTATCAACAAGCTTCATTATAGCATAGGAAGTATGTATAAGCAAGCACAAAAATATAAGTTTTTAGAATTTTTCCGAAAATTATATCACAGGCATAGCCTGTGATCGACATTCGCCGCTCGCCAGGAACAGGCTACGCCTGCTCCGGCTCGCTTGCGCTCATTAAATCAAATCTATAGCATCCTGCACGCCGGATACTCCCACAATGCGAATACCCTTCGTTTCCTTCAAGACATCCGCATTCGCTTTGGGCAGCACACAGGTAGTAAATCCCAGCTTTTTAGCCTCCTGTACCCGTTTATCCGCCATACTCACAGCACGTACCTCTCCGCTTAATCCCACTTCTCCGAACACCATCATTTTCTCGTCTATAGAACGGTTTTTAAAGCTGGAAACTAACGCCAGAACAATTCCCAGATCCACTGCCGGTTCCTGTATTCTCATACCACCCGCAATATTTACATAGGCATCACAGCCGCTCATCTGCAGCCCCAGCCGCTTCTCCAAAACCGCCATCAACAGATTCACCCTGTTAAAATCCGTACCTGTAGCCTGTCTGCGCGGAATTCCGAAGCTGCTATGGCAAACCAGCGCCTGAATTTCTATCATCAGCGGCCTGGTCCCCTCCATGGAACAAGCCACAATGCAGCCACATGCATCCTTGGGACGACCGCTTAACATATACTCGGAAGGATTCTCTACCTCTTTCAGTCCCTCCTCCAGCATTTCAAAAACACCGATTTCATTGGTGGAGCCAAAACGGTTTTTTACACCGCGCAAAATACGATAAGAGGCATGACGGTCCCCTTCAAAATACAGTACCGTGTCCACCATATGTTCCAATACCCTGGGGCCGGCTACCGTTCCCTCTTTTGTCACATGCCCGACGATAAAAACAGAAATACCCATGCCCTTTGCTAACCGGAGAAGAATACCGGTAGATTCCCTCACCTGGGACACACTGCCCGGCGCTGCTGAAACATTTTCATTAAACATGGTCTGAATAGAATCAATAATGACCATCTCCGGTGTATATTGCCGGATGGTCTCTTCAATGATCTCCAAATTGGTCTCACAGTATAAAAGCAGATTGTCATTAAAAGTACCGATACGCTCCGCACGCATCTTAATCTGTTTTAAGGATTCCTCTCCTGATATATACAACACCTTATGCCCTGCTAAAGCCAAAAAACGGCACATCTGTAAAAGCAGTGTGGATTTACCGATACCGGGATCGCCGCCCACCAAAGTCAGGGAGCCCTGTACAATACCTCCTCCCAGTACTCTGTCAAGTTCACCGATACCCGTGGATACCCGCTCATCTTCCCTCATGGCTATTTCAGAAAGAACGGCCGGCTGCTGTTTAAAGCTCCCGTCCGTTCTCACACTACTCTTCTTTAAGGCCGCCGTACCTGTCGGCTCTTCTACAAAGGTATTCCATTCCCGGCATCCCGGGCACTGCCCCAGCCATTTAGGGGATTCGTAGCCGCAGTTACTGCAGAAAAAACTCGTCGCACGTTTTCCTTTTGCCATCTTATTCCACTTTTCCTTTAGGCCTGTACTACTTTCACGGCAACTTCGCCTGCCGCTTCCAAGTCAACGCTGATATTTAACTTGCCGCCAAAGCCCGTACTCATTTTACCCGTACTCTTACCGTCTACAAATACTTCGTACTCCGTATCTTCTTTCAGCCCTACGGTCAACTGAGCATCCTCGCTGCCTTCTACCACAAACTCTACACCCTCACCGCTCTCTTTAAACTCCAATACGCTGGTGCCCGGTACGGATTCATACAACAACATTCCGTTTTTCTCAAGTTTAGTGATCTCCCGATAGGTTTTTACCTTATACAGATCACCCAGGTGCTCGTAATCTTCCTTTTTCGTCTTCTGTGCCAGCTTATGGTTGCCGAAGCTGATAGTGCCGTTTTCCTCTGTACGAAGTAATTCTTCAACGATTGCCATTTGTATTTCCTCCCGGTTCCAGGCTCATTCGCCTTAGTAAGTATAATAATAGTATAATATATCCTGCCTTTACTTTCCACTACTAATTTGTAACGGTGAAGGTAACTTTTTCTCCTTTATAGCCCGCCGTCACAGAATCCTCGCTCTTAATCTTACCCTGCAGGATTTCCTCTGCCAGCGCATCCTCCACCACAGATTGAAGCGCCCTTTTTAGAGGTCTGGCACCCATCTTCTTATCGGCATGCTTCTCCACCAGATACTCCTTCAACGCAGGGGACAGCTTTAAGTTAATGCCCATCTGCATCTTACAGCGCTTAGAAAGATTACGGGAAAGCAGTCCTACAATTTCTTTCATGTTTTCACTGCTCAACTGATGGAATACGATAATATCGTCGATGCGGTTGACAAATTCCGGCTTAAATACTTTCTTGACTTCCTCCATGACGCCGCTCTTCATCTTCTCGTAGTCTTTCTTTTCGCTCTCTTCAGCGGCAAAACCCAGATTTTTAGGATCTACGATCCGCTGTGCGCCCGCATTGGAGGTCATGATCAGAATGGTATTTTTAAAGCTGACTTTCCTACCTTTAGAATCGGTAATATGCCCGTCATCCAACACCTGCAAAAGTACATTGAACACATCTGGATGGGCTTTCTCGATTTCATCGAAAAGTACCACGGAATATGGATTGCGGCGCACTTTTTCACTGAGCTGTCCGCCTTCCTCAAACCCTACATAACCGGGCGGCGAACCTATCATCTTGGACACGGAATGCCCTTCCATGTACTCCGACATATCCACCCGTATCAGAGCATTTTCCGAACCGAACATCGCTTCCGCTAATGCCTTGGAAAGCTCCGTCTTACCCACACCGGTGGGTCCTAAGAACAAAAATGAGCCGATGGGTCTGCCCGGATCCTTTAATCCCACACGTCCCCGGCGCATGGCTCTTGCCACTGCCTTAACCGCTTCCTCCTGACCGATGACGCGCTCATGAAGAATGGACTCCAGTTTTAAAAGCCTTTCACTCTCTTTTTCCGCCAGCTTTTTAACGGGAATTTTGGTCCAGAGAGAAACCACTTCCGCTATTTCATTTTCTCCTACCAAATATTCTTTTTGGCTTTCCTTTGCCGCTTCCCGCTTTTTCAGGCGCTCGTACTTTGTCACCAGTTCATCCTGCAGCCCCCGCAGTTCCGCAGCCTGTTCATAGTTCTCCATACGGATGGAGCGTTCAATCTGTACGTCCTTCTTCTGAATTTCGTCCAAAAGCTCCTGCTGTTTCTTGGAAATATCCCCGGTTGTCAAACGAATAGCCGCAGCCGCTTCATCGATTAAATCAATGGCTTTATCCGGCAGATTCCGGTCATTGATATATCTGTCTGAGAGCTTTGCTGCTGCCTCGATGGCTTCGGGCAGTATGGTGACACGATGGTGTTCTTCATATTTGTGGCGGATTCCCGTCAGAATCCGGATGGTTGCTTCCACATCCGGTTCTTCCACATTCACGGGTTGGAATCTACGTTCCAGTGCAGCATCTTTTTCCACATATTTGCGGTATTCCGCAATGGTTGTTGCGCCGATCAGCTGAATCTCTCCTCTGGCCAGTGAGGGCTTTAAAATATTAGAAGCGTCAATGGCTCCCTCCGCACCGCCTGCACCAATAAGAGTATGCAGCTCATCCAAAAACAAAATGACATTGTCGGCCTCAATGACCTCTTTGATAACTTTCTTAATTCTTTCTTCAAACTCACCGCGGTACTTACTTCCGGCCACCATACCGGAAAGATCTAAGGTCAGTACCCGTTTATCTTTTACCGTAAAGGGTACTCTGCCTTCCACGATCCGAAGAGCCAAGCCTTCTACTACCGCTGTCTTGCCTACACCGGGTTCTCCGATCAGGCAGGGGTTATTCTTGGTTCTCCTGCTGAGAATCTGAATCACCCGCTGAATTTCTTCCTCCCTGCCGATAACAGGGTCTAACTTTCCTTCCTTTGCCAGGGCAGTCAGATCCCTGCTGTACTGCTCTAAGGTAGTGCCGCCCTTTTTGTTTTGACGGCTCTTTGCCAAATCCTCTTTATAGAGTCCGCCGTCTTCCCCGATGGCAATCAGGATATCAATATAGATCTTCTGTGTGGAAACCCCCAGGGTATTTAACAGACGTACGGCTACATTCTCTCCCTCTTTGATAAGGGCCATCAAAATATGCTCCGTTCCCGTCTGGGCTTCCCCAAAACGTTCCGCCTGCCTGTGTGCTTCTTCCAGAACCTTTCTGGCTCTGGGCGAATAGGCATTCCGGTCCTTTATAGCCACCGGACTGTCCATGGCAATTAAATCCCGTATCATTTCGATAACCTGCATCTCGTTTACATTGTTATCGAAAAGCACCCTTGCAGCAACACCGGTTTTTTCCTTCATAAGCCCTACCAGAATATGTTCCGTTCCCACATATCCCTGTCCCAGCCGCTTGGCCGTCTTCTCTGCAAGTAACAGGGCAGCCTTTGCCTTATCCGTAAATTGTGACTGCATCAATAACGTCCTCCATAATCCTCATATATTTCATCAATCAAAGCATGCACTTCTTCTCTGGAAATATTCCTGCAGCTGCTCTTTGCCAGGATCACCTGCAGTTCCTTCCTAAGCTCCGTCAAGGCACGCAGCTTATCAACGTCCACTGCTATGACCGCACCGCGGCGCCTGTCCACTTTCACATAGCCTTCCTGCTTCAGTACTGTATAAGCCTTGTTTACCGTGTGCATATTGATGCCGATGGCATCCGCTAATTGCCGTACGGAGGGCAGCTGTTCCCCTTCGTGAAACCGGGAGGTGGCTATACCCAGAATGATCTGGTTGCGCAGCTGCATGTACAATGCTTCGTCGCTGTTAAAATCTATTTCAATAATCATGTATATCCTCCTTCCCTATCTGTTATACATATATTATCACACTGAAATCTTTCGTCAATACAATTTTGACAGTTAAAAACCGGAAATTCCCAGTGCGGAAAACTCCGCTTCGATATTTGTGTAGTATCTGTAATGAGAAGTGATCAGTCCCAAGGAGGTATCCGTGATGTAAAAATCAGAATCATATTCACTCAGTGCAGTATACCCGTATTCCTTAACATAATCCAGCACATCCTCAATCCATGCCTGACTTGCTTCTTCATAACTTGCATTTCCCGGTCCCCAGACCCAGAGAGCTTTAAACTTACCGCTTTCCAGCAGTTTTTCCATGGTCCATTTTGTACCGACCACATCCTCTAAGGTAAGCACTTTGCCCGTCCTCATGTCAATGGTAATGCCTGTTTCCCAGTCATTAGGATGATTTGCCCCACGCACATCGTTATATTCATAAATGCGGATGGAAAGATAATCATTATCCTGTCTGGTTACAAGGCATTCCCTTTCGATACAGGTATACATTTCACCACGCGGCTGCAGCCCTTTTTCTTTTTCTTCTTCCTCCCACTCATAATTGTAAAAAAATGCCTTCTTCAATATCGCGTTGATCGAATCCCTTACTTCGTCCTCCATATCGGTTCCGTATGCTGAAAGCTGCGGGTATTGTATGGTAATATCTACATCCATCCGTTCGTCATAGTAGGTATACAGGTGTGCAGTAAGATTATAGGAAAGCTCCGCGTCATTTTCATGCAGTCCGAAATTGAATACTGTATCATGCTCTACCCATCCGTTTTCCCCGCTATAGCGCCTGGGCACGGGAATTTCCGTATACTGTCCTATCTCGATTACATAATCATAATTTCCCAGAACTTCTTCTATTTCATCCGAATCGGATCTAAAATGGAAATCATTGGCATCCTGCCCTGTTAAAATCGGCTCATACTGCCCTTCAAAAGTATACCAATCGGCATCTTCGTCATACGTATAAGATAAATGCTCATACCAGCGGCTGTCTCCGTTTACGAGCGCAATATCCAGAAACTTTCCGTCAACCGGAGCAAAATAAGCCGCCCAGTCACCTTCAATACCGTATTCCCGTAACCCATCCTGTATATACAACGCTGCCTGCTCATAAAGGAAAACACCCTCTTCGGAAGGACTTTCTTTCTCTTTACCTGTGCCTATATCTCCCGCTATAGACTCCGTAGTATCACAAGCAGCTTCTAAATCCGTGGCTTCTTCGGATTCATCCTCTGTTGTATGGTCTATATCTGTATCTTGCTCCATAAAGTCATCGGTCGAATCTTTCGACGCACTTTGGCAGCCTGCAAAAAATATACACAAAAGCAAACAAAAAAACATTGTATATACATGATATCTCATCTTTTTTAGAGAATCTTTCATGCCGCATCTCCTTTATGTTATCCTCTTTTATCTCAATCTTTATCTGACCGTACTGCTCCTTCGATAAATAACAGAAAACACAGCCCCCTGCCCGCAGGCAGGAGGCTGAAACTTTTCATGGTTTATGTTTCCTCGTCACCGTCCCAGTTGAGAAACTCAAATTCAAACTCGTCGTCATCACTTAAAAAATTCTTGGACTGTCGGGACTGATTGTTTGCCATATTTTTCTCTATATTTCTGGCTTCCACATCCGCCTGAGCCTGTCTCTCAAGCTTTTCCTCCGTAGCTCTGCTCACTGCAGCCTGGGATACCGGATTTCCTCCCTGACCTACCGGGCGGCTGCCTGCCGGTCTGCTTCCCTGGCCTGCAGGACGGCTTCCCGCAGATGCGCCCGCCGGATGACTTCCACTGTTTCCTTGTGCAGGACGCGCGCCACCGGAAGAACTGCCGCTGGGACGTGCTGCTCCGTTAGATCCCTGACTTACCGGGCGGCTGCCTGCCGGCCTGCTTCCCTGTCCTGTAGGACGGCTGCCGCTCTGACTTCTTGTGCCTGCAGGGCGTCCGTTTGTCGCCCTTGTGCCTGAGGGTCTGGTTCCGCCTCCTGAACCGGAAGGACGTCTGAATGATAGATCAAAACCGTCATCCTCACCCATATCACGAAGCTTTAATATTAAAACAGTAATACCCAATACCAGCACTACCAAAAGAACACAGAGGAAGATTAAGATACCGTTCTGCCTTTTAATCTTTTTCTGCGCATTGTCCAATTCCGTTGCATTCTGATCGGAAGCGCTGAACAATTTACTAATCTGATACTGTTGGCCGGCACTATTATCTAACAGATACCATACACCGTCTATTTCCATGGTTTCATATGTCTTACTGCTCTGTGTAGGAGTTTCTACAGGTTCTGTAGGTGTCTCCGGTACCTCTTCAGCGGGTGTCTCCTCCGGTGGTGTCAGATCACCGTTTAAAGTTACGAAATCAGATCGAATGAAACCGGTCACGTCGGCATTGTTCACAGCAAAGCTAACATAGTACCAAGTATCATTACCGCTTCCGGCTTTTGTACCAAGCACAGTTAAAACAACATTCTTTTTAACTGTAGTAACAATATCTGCATTGGTGGAGCTATCTGCTCTGACTCTGACCTGATCATTGGTAACGGAAGCACTTACCGGCTGTACGTCCACTACACCGGTGGTATTAATTGTCACATTAGTATTCGGTGATGAAGTAGAGGGCGTATCTGAAGGGGTGGTCGTAGTCGTCGTAGCAGTTGTTCCCGTAGGTACGGTTCCCTCCCCTTTCTGTATCAAATCAGCACGTATGTAACCGGTGGAGTCGGCATCAATAACCACCTTATACCATTTCTGATTGTCAGCACCGGTCACTTCTTCGATAATCTCCACTTTATTACCGCTCAGTACACTGGCCAATGACGCACTATTGACATCTGCGCTGGCACGTATATATGCAGAGGAAGCTGTTACAGTTCCCTGCACATTTGCCAGCACCTCTCTATACGGCAGCAATGCCAGCACTGCCATACAGAAAAGAGCCGCAAACGCCATTCCCATCTTCTGTACCCATCTGTTTTGTTTCTCTTTCATGTACCTCATCTCTCCTCCTATTTATCCCTCTTATACCTTTTTGCACCGCTTGCTTCTTCGTGAACCATACCGGTACCGTGCATTTTCTGTCGATGCGTCTCCCGTATCTGTTCTTCCAGTTTTCTGTGGTACTTAGTTTCACACTCAGCACACAGCCTGCCGCTTGTAATGCTCTTTCCGCACGTTTCACAGTGCAGGAATATCTTGGAATCCGGCGCTATCTGCAGCCGGCCTTCTTTTAACATATTTCGGATTGTCCGCTGCTTGACATTGGTAGCAGCTTCCACCTCTGCAGCAGTAGCCCCTCTGTGCTCTTCCACGTAATTACGAACCTTTCCGTAATCATCATACTCCACCATTTTGCATTTTTCGCATTGGTACTCGCCCACTCCCTTGAATACCATGACTCCGCCGCACTCTTTGCAAACTTGGGGAACATGGTAATCATTCAGTTGTAATACTTCCACAATATCTCTCATACATCTACCTTCTCTTACATCCCGCAACTATGCCTCGTCAATCGCCTTTCCAATATCATGGCGCATATATTTATTTGCAAAATGTACCCATTCCGTTGCTTCATAAGCCTTTGCTCTGGCTTCCTTTAATGTTGCCCCCTTGGCCGTTATGCCCAGTACACGTCCGCCGTTTGTCACAATGCGCCCCTGCTCGTCAAATTTGCTTCCTGCATGGAAACAATAGTAATCGTCCTTTCCTTCAAACTGATTAAGTCCGGTTATTTCAAAACCTTTTTCATAGGAAACCGGATAGCCTTCCGAAGCCAATACCACGCAGACCGCCGCATTGTCCTCAAATTCCAGTTCTACTTTATCTAATGTCCCGTCTATGCAGGCATCCACTACATCCATAATATCGTTCTTCATCCGACACAGTACCACTTGCGTCTCCGGATCCCCGAAACGGGCATTGTACTCCAAAACTCTGGGACCCCCAGGAGTCAACATCAGTCCAAAGAAAATAACGCCTTTAAACTCCCTGCCCTCTGCCGCCATGGCATCCACAGTAGCCTGATATATGTACTTTTGACAGAAGGCATCCACTTCCTCCGTATAGAATGGACTGGGAGAAAAATTACCCATACCGCCGGTATTCAAACCTTGATCCCCATCAAGAGCACGTTTATGATCCTGTGCAGAGGTCATGGTTTTAATGGTTTTGCCATCCACAAAGGACAGCACGGATACCTCCCGTCCGGTCATGAACTCTTCGATGACCATGCAATTTCCCGCACTTCCAAAATGCTTATCCAGCATAATTTCTTTGACGCCGGCCTTCGCTTCTTCCAAAGTATTGCAAATCAGAACTCCCTTACCTAATGCCAATCCGTCTGCCTTTAAGACAATGGGCATTTCCGCATTCTCCAAATATGCCAGCGCTTTGTCAGCATCGTCAAAGGTCTCATAAACCGCTGTGGGAATACCATATTTTTTCATTAAATCTTTTGAAAAAGCTTTACTGCCCTCTAAAATAGCCGCTTTTTTATTCGGTCCAAAAACACGCAGCCCCGCATCCTGCAGTACGTCAACCAGACCGCCCACCAAGGGATCATCCGGTGCAACAAAGACCAAATCTACCTGCTTTTCCTTTGCATAAGCTGCAATTTTATCAAATTCCATCACACCGATGGAAGGTTCACACTCCGCAATCTGCGCAATCCCCGCATTACCGGGCACGCAATAGAGCTTTTCCACTCTTCTGCTCTTCTTCATGCTTACGGCTATGGCATGCTCTCTGCCACCACCGCCAACGATTAGTACTTTCATGAAAAACCTCCCTGCAATTTATTCAGTGATACCGGAAATCATTACGCTTTACGGTATACATGACCTTCCTCCACTGTCAGACGCCCGTTGGCTATATCGTCGATTGCCTGAGGAAGCAGAAGCCATTCTGCCTGCTCCATCACCCTGCGCTGCAGAATTTCCGGTGTATCACCCTCCTCCACAGCTACTGCTTTCTGCGCAATGATCGGACCTTCATCCATACCTTCATTTACAAAATGCACCGTTGCGCCGGTAATCTTAACTCCCCGCCGCAATGCCTCCTCATGTACCTTTAAACCATAATAGCCCACACCGCAGAAAGAGGGAATCAAGGAAGGATGGATATTGACAATACGTCCTCCAAACTTCTCCACCATATCTTCCGGAATTTTGACTAAAAAACCTGCCAGCACGATCAGATCCGGTGCCAGT
Organism: Lachnospiraceae bacterium; assembly: GCA_022510705.1. Lineage (GTDB taxonomy): Bacteria > Bacillota > Clostridia > Lachnospirales > Lachnospiraceae > Acetatifactor. Next base: position 26,810 of record JAFLSX010000019.1, on the reverse strand, counting down.
TCGCACATTTTATCCGTAAACGCATGGTTGAAACTCTCTCTGTCAGGATAGCTTTTAGGACTCATAAGTATCCCCGGTATTCCATGTGCTTTTGCTCTCTCTAAAGCCTTTGCCCCCGCATTATTGCTGATCACCGCAATCACTTCCGTATTGGTGATCTTACCTGCATCAACAGCATCCAAGATAGCCTGCAGATTCGTGCCGCCTCCGGAGACACACACTACAATCTTTAGCATACCACAGCTTCCCTTTCTCCCGGCTCAACAGCTCCCACGATCCAGGCCTGCTCGCCTGCAGCCCGCAGAACCTCTACCGTCTTAGCTGCCTCTGTTGCTGATACTGCCAGTACCATGCCCAAGCCCATGTTAAAGGTATTGTACATCATCTTTTCATCAATACCGCCCTTTTCCTGAATCAGATTAAAGATAGGGGGTACAGGATAGCTGTCCTTTTTGATTACAGCACGCTTGCCCTCAGGCAGCATTCTGGGTACATTTTCATAGAAGCCTCCGCCTGTAATATGGCTGCAGCCCTGAATGACCACGCCGGCATCTTTCAAGGCCTTCAACGCTTTCACATAAATTCTGGTGGGAGCAAGCAGTGTCTCCCCTAAAGTAGCACCCAGTTCATCGTAATAAGTATCCAGGCTCTCCTTTGTCATATCAAACACTTTTCTCACCAGCGAAAAGCCATTAGAATGTACACCGGAAGAACCGATGCCCACCAAACAACTTCCTGCCTCAATCTGCTCTCCTGTGATCAGATCCTTCTCATCCGCTACGCCTACGGCAAAACCCGCCAGGTCATACTCCTCCTCCGGCATCAACCCGGGATGCTCAGCGGTCTCGCCGCCGATCAAAGCGGCCCCTGCCTGCTTACAACCCTCAGCTACGCCCTTTACAATAGCGGCAATCTTCTCGGGATAATTTTTCCCGCAAGCTATGTAATCCAAAAAGAATAGGGGTTCGCCGCCGGCACATGCCACATCGTTGACGCACATTGCCACACAGTCAATGCCCACAGTATCATGTTTATCCATCAAAAAAGCCAGCTTGATCTTGGTGCCCACACCGTCGGTTCCCGACAGCAGAATGGGATTTTCCATATTCTTGATAGCACTCAAGGAAAAAGCTCCCGAAAAGCCTCCCAATCCGCCTAATACCTCCGGACGCAGGGTTTCTTTTACATGCTGCTTCATCAACTCTACCGATTTATATCCTGCTTCTATATCTACGCCTGCCTTTTTGTAGTCCATTCCTTTTCTCCTCGCGTCTATTTTTCTAAATATTTTTTATAGCCTATCTCTTTTAACTTAGCATCCTTTGCCTCTACCTGCTCTTTTAACTTCTTGCTGTAATCCTTCAGTTTTGCAAGCAGTCCCGCATCCGAGGTAGCCAAAATCTTGGCTGCCAACAGCCCTGCATTGGCGCCGCCGTTAATTGCTACGGTAGCCACCGGTATGCCGGAAGGCATCTGTACGATAGAATACAGGGAATCCCTGCCCCCCAAAGAAGTGGTATGCATGGGAATACCGATAACCGGCATGGGGAAAATTGCCGCGCACATACCGGGCAGATGCGCCGCCATACCGGCTCCTGCAATAATCACTTTAAAACCTTTTTCTTCCGCACCTTTTGCATATTCAAAGAACACATCCGGTTCCCTGTGAGCGGATATGATCGTCATTTCATAGGAGATACCCAGTTCCTCCAAAATATCTGCCGCTTTCGCCATAATGGGCATATCCGAATCGGAGCCCATGACAATCCCTACTTGTGCCATTACTGTTTCTCCTTTCAAACCGCATTCTCTACTACTCTTAGTGTACTAAAAAATGATTTCCGGCGCAATGCTATTTTCTTAAATTTCTTTTAATAATGGTTTATTTAATTCCTCACAGCCATCCAATACAAAACGGCCTTCCCTGATGATCACATAGCGGGTTCCGTCCTCACCCACAGCGGTCAGTTCACCCAGCTCATGATAGGGAATGGTGATGTCGGTATGGCAGTTATAATAAGCCTTACTTCTGTCCGTATTTCGAAGGGCGGATATCTCGTTGTCCCGGGCAATGATCTCCTTCCCGTCAGGATTATAGACTTTGACCTCTTCCGCCTGGGAATAGCAGGTATCTCCAAGTGCAAAATGAGGCCCCATCTTTTCTGCGATCAGAATCGGCAGCTTTGCGCCAATATCATATTTCTGTGCGGCCATATAGGCGGTAGTATTGGTACCGATGGCAAATTCCCCGATAGGAAGTGTATCGTGATGATAGAGTACATTGTCCCGGATATAGCGTCTGCCTTCCTCCTTATCGGAAAAATTACCGCAGCTATAGTCTGCCACCATGCCGTCTTCCAGTATGATCTCCAAATCCTTATACTCCAGTTCATTTAGGAAAACCTTGCTTACATGCAGCGTTCCCTGCGTACCTTTCAGTACCGGGGAGGTAAAGACCTCTCCTACAGGAATATTTACATCCGCCACGCAGTTTTCAAACTTTGTTTCTTTCTCCGGGTTTAATAAGGGGCGAAGCATTATCTTCAGATCAGTACGGTTGCCGTTCATTCCTTTTATCTCTACATATTCCGCCTTGTCCAAGGTATCGATCAAAGTCTGCTGGATCTGCTGATAAAGCTTGTAGTCCAGAGTGTTAATATGGATGATCTCAGAGAAAATTTCCGCAAAGGGCTCACCAATGGCGGGGGTGGGAAATGCTATGATCGTAAAGCTGCGCTCCTCCTCTTTGATATATTCCGCCTGTATCTGTCGAAACGCGGAGATATATTCTACCATAAGCTTCTGATATTTTTCATTTGTCTTTATGGCCTCTTCCTTAGATGTGGGAGCAAACGGCTCCTCCCCAAAAACCTCCATGACCGCCGGACCGCCGTATTTGCGAGCCGCCTCTTTATTCTGCTCAAAAGCGTATTTGATCGTTTCTAACTTCCTGTTCATATACTGTCTGTCAAAAAACAGCATATTGTCATCCTTATGGTCGTAGAGATACTGCCTGTTTACGGGTGTACTCTGGCAGGTTTCCGCAGAAAGCACTGTCGCAAGTCCCATCCCCGCAAAATTTTCCACCGCTTTTCTCACAACACGCTCAAAGCCCAGATTATAGTGAATACTGACGCTCTTTTTGATACTGATGTCCTTGTTACCTACGATAAAACCGATACGATAACCCTCCGTAAAGGTATCCGCCATCAGCCGGATGGTTTCTTCAGGCAGACTGTTTAAAAAGGCTGCCGTCTTTAACTCGTTTTCCGAAACGGAATTTCCGTACAAATACAGATAGCGCAGATCTGTCAGATCACATTCCGTGACCAGTTTAAATATACGATCCTCACGGGGCGTTACTTTCTCATAGATCTGTCTCTCACTGCGAATATCCGCATAATCGCTCATATACCAGTAAAAGATCTGTCTGATGTCTTCATAGGCCGGAAGACCTTCTTCCTCTTCCCACGCACAGCGGAAAGCTGCCGCAATTTCCAAAAACAGCTCGGCAGCTGCCGCAAACTCCTCATGCCTATCTGTGTAAACCGAGATCAGAGCCTGACGCAGTTCCGCATAGACAGCGGATAATAACTGCCCAAAATCTTCCCCCAACTGTTCCACCGCATACGCGGGATTTGCGTAACTGTTGTTATAATTCTCCGGATATAGTTCTTCATAATATGCACGATTGAGATCTTCTAATTCAGAAAGACTCCGTTTTTTAAGGCTGCCCTTCTCTATCCATTCTTCTGTTTCAAACAGTCTGCAAAACCAAGCTGCACCTGCTTTAAAGTAATCGGAAAAGGAGGGATGCATTTCCTCGTTTTCCATTCCGAATATTCTCTCTTTTGCCAACTTTAACCGCTCTTCTAATAAATTGTCCATAATTACCTCATATCCTATTTTATGCTTATATTTTACAAATACATCCCCACATATACCACAAAACCAATACCTAACAGTGCTAAAGAATTGAAAAAGATTCCCAAACAGGGAAAGAGCTTATATCTGTCTTTTTCTCTCACAGTCACAATGCCGAGTATCAGTCCGGTCGTGGAGAAAATGGCTATCAACAGTCCAGTCACACCATACCCCATGGGTGCATTGCCTTTCTGCACATAGGTCAGGTATAGCACCGCAAAGAGGGAGAGAGAACTGATAACTCCCAGAATGGTAGACATCACCGCTTTATCGGAATGCCTCTTGTTGGTAAAAATATAACCGGGCTTACGACTCATAAATGCTCCTTTAGGCACACGATAAAAGGGCACTCCTGCCGGAGAGCCCATTTGCCTTAAAATAACAGATTAGATTTGCGCGCCAAAAGCTTTGCGCCACTGATAATTAGCAGAATCCCCGTAGCAGTTCCTACCACCAGAGCAACTACTCCGATTATAATATTTGCTGCACCGGCTCCCCGCATGGTCTTATAGATTCTTTCTTCCATAATTGGCCTCCTTCTGCCTGATCAAAAATTCATATTTTCGGTATGACTCTATTATTTTGCACCATATTCCTGATAGTATCGGTCAATTGCGCTTTTAATGGTATCGTCGATGTATATTTCTCCCTTATAAGGTCTGTTATAAAGGTACTCCGTCACTTCTGTCATGCTGACAATGGCATTGGCCGGGAAACCATATTTCTCCTGAATCTCCTGCAACGCGCTGACTTTTCCGTCCAGCCCTACTTCTTCCCTGTTTAAAGAAACCATCAGTCCCTTAATCTCCACATTGGCTTGGGCTTTGATAATGGGAAAGGTTTCTTCGATGGATTTACCGGAGGTGGTCACATCTTCTATTATAACTACCCTGTCTCCGTCCTGCAGCTTACTGCCTAAGAGAATACCCACATCTCCGTGATCCTTAACTTCTTTTCTGTTGGAGCAATAACGTATCTCCTTCCCATAGAGTTCACTGTAGGCTATGCTGGCTGCTACGCTTAAAGGAATGCCTTTGTAAGCCGGGCCAAAGAGTACGTCAAAATCGTCTCCGTACTTATCATGAATGGCCTTCGCATAATATTCGCCCAGCTTTTTCAATTGTCCACCGGTTACATAGGCCCCGGCATTCATGAAGAAAGGACTTTTTCTTCCGCTTTTCAAAGTAAAGTCACCAAATTTTAATACTCTGCAGTCCACCATGAATTCGATAAATTCCTGCTTGTACTGTTCCATCCTCCCAAACCTCCGTCGCAAACTCTTCCATCTCTTAAGATTCTCAAACCACTATATATTGTAGCACAAACCCGAAATTATTTCAATCCATTGATATTATCATCTTGCCGCCAACGCACCGGCAATGTCTTCCCGCATATCCACTACTGCCGCTCTGGCTGCCTCCGCATAGCCCTCTTCGCCGTAGGACGAATATTTCTCCTGCTTATATGCGGCAATGATGCCTCTGGAGGAATTGACAATGGCACCCAAACCGTCTTCGTTGAAGAAATGTACCAAATCCGCGCCTTTGCCGCCCTGCGCTCCGTAACCGGGCACTAATATAAAGGTCTTGGGCATAATCTTACGCAGGATCTTTCCCTGCTCGGGATAGGTGGCTCCCACCACCGCACCGATATAACTGTAGTCTTCGCCCATGCACTCGCTGCCCCACTCGGCAACCTTTTCTCCCACCAGTTCATAGAGGGGTCTGCCGTCCACCAGCTTATCCTGAAACTCCCCGCTGCTGGGATTGGAGGTCTTTACCAGGATAAAAAGGCCTTTTTTCTCTTCCTGACATACTTTGATAAAAGGCTTTACACCGTCGGAACCCAAGTAGGGATTCACGGTAACAAAGTCTTCCCCAAAACCATAAAAGGCATTCTGTCCCACGGATACCTTACCTAAATGCCCCACCGCATAAGCTTCCGAAGTGGAGCCGATATCTCCACGCTTGATATCCCCAATGACTACCAATCCCTTTTCCTTACAGTAGTCCACCGTTCTCTTAAAAGCCTTAAGTCCTTCCAGTCCAAACTGCTCGTACATGGCAATCTGGGGTTTCACTGCGGGGATCAGATCGCACACTGCATCCACAAGCCCCTTATTGTACTGCCAGACAGCCTCCGCTGCACCTTCTAAGGTTTCTCCGTATTCGGCAAAGGCCTTCTGCTGAATATGCTTCGGAATATAGCTTAACATGGGATCCAGTCCCACTACAATGGGAGCTCCCGTCTTCTTAATCTTCTCGATCAAAGTCTGTATCATAATAGCCCTCCTTCTTAGATGTATCCGGTTCAATCAACTGGAGAAATTGTATCATACAACCGACTCTTAAGCAATGCTTCTTTTGCTTTGCTGCTTCGGTTTTAACCCCGCATACGCAGCAGGTGCAGTTCATGCAGTGCCCTGGTGCAGGCTACATAAAACAGCTTGGCCTGCGCTTTATTTTCTATTTCCTCTAAACGCTTAGGATTCCACAAAAGCACCGCATCAAATTCCAGACCCTTCACTAACTGTACGGGCAGTACCGTGGCTTCCTCCAGCCACTTCTCCACCCACTTAGCTTCTTTTGCATCACCACAGACTACTGCAATGGACTCATATCCTTTTTTCTTAGCAGTTTCTATGATCTCCTGTGCTTTTTTATACATTTCCTCCTCTTTTGTAAGTTCATATTCCTGTACCGGAATCCCATGACGTATCACCGGCCTAACACGGTATGTGCCGCCTGCTGCCCTTTCCAGGATTTTCCCGGCATATTCCGATATTTCAATGGTGTTCCGATAACTTTTCTGCAGCATTTTAAAGCAATCCCGCTCTCCCGTCAGTACCCATTTACGCATATCCTCCCAGTCATTCATCCCGGTTTCGTAATTGATATTCTGAGAAACATCTCCCATAATGGTGAAATAGCAGGCCGGCAGTACCCTTCTTAAGACATAGTAGGAGGCTATTCCGAAATCTTGCGCTTCATCAATAAAGATCTGTCCAAATTCCATATCTTCTTTTTTCTGTTTCACCCGATAGTAGATCAGTACAAGAGCCGCCAGATCGTAAACATCATAAATCTTTGCCGTGGCATTTCTTTCATGCGCCGCCAAATCCAGACTTCCCGGATGCTGTTTCTCGTAATCTGCTAAGAACAGCTCATACAATGTATAAATGCTCCTATTTTCAGCCTGATTTTTGTAGTGATCTTTATATTTTCTGTATTTTTCCTGCAGGTATTCCTTTTCTCCTTCCGGACATAAAAATTTGAGTCTGGTACGCACCCGCTCATCCAGCGTGAGCAGCAACCTGTAAATACTGTATTCCGGATTTTCGCTTCTCAGTCTCTCCATACTGCTGCCGGTTAAAATAACCCCCAGTTCCTTATCCCGCAGTTCCCTGCAATGCACCTTTTCTTCCCTCAGATGCAGCAGATAAAGTTCCAGATTAAGCAGAAAATCCATCTTACTTCGTACCTTGGCATCCGGCAGAACCTCTGTTATGGAATGCTTTTTTGTCCATTCCTTCTTTAGCAGATGCGTAAACATGATATCCATGCGCTTCTGTTTCACATCATGCACATCCAGTTCCGGAAGCCCGCTGGTAATATAGGATAAAAGCAGTTCATTTCCTCCAATGATACAGAACTCATTAGAGGTAAACCGCTCCTTGTAATTATAGAGAATATAGGAGATCCGATGCATGGCCACCGTGGTTTTTCCGCTGCCCGCCACACCCTGTACCAATATGTTTACAAAGGGAGATTCCCGAATGATAACATTTTGTTCTTTTTGGATAGTAGCAATGATATCTCCCAAAACAGCTTCTTTGTTCTGAGAAAGATATTTGATCAACAGTTCATCATTGGCAGCCACATCGCTGTCATAATAACCGTTTAAGTTCCCCTCCGAGATATCATAAGTGCGCTTTAACCGTAATGAAATGGACTGCTCCTTTCCATCCGGAAGCTTATAGGAACCATCCCCTATTTCGTTCTCATAATACACACTGGAAATAGGCGCACGCCAATCGGCTACCACTACCTCTATCCTGTCTCTGAATACCCCATGCTTACCGATATAGACCCTGGACTCCTTATCGACTTCCTTATCCAGATAGTCAATTCGGCCAAAATAAGGATTTTGATACGCCGCCTTATTCTTTCGCAGCTGATTTGCAGTATGTTCTTCCAAACTGGTACTGGTCATGAGCTGGTTATAAAGCTCCACATCACCGCTTTGCAGAGCTTTGTACAATTCCTGTGTTTTAGCATGGCGCTCTTTTAACTCTGCATCATATGTTTTCACATTCTCCGCGATCAGTTCCCTGCATTCCTCCAAAAACAACTGCTCCTGTTCCCAATCCTTTTCCATAAAAGCTCCTTTCGTATAGTCTGTGTCCGCTTTTTACCACAAAAAAATTATTCATTACACTGATAAAAAGTATAATGAATAATTAAAATATTACTAGACTTTTATTTTCGGTTGTGTTATGATGCTTACTAGAGTCGTACCTGAAACCAGCATTCTGATTTCAGGTACTTTTTTATCGCTTTTTTGATATCAAGATTAGCGAGTAGACAGAAAACTGTATTCTCTTCTTGCTTCCTCATCATCCGGATAGGTCTTTAAGTAATTGTCCAACAGCACTGCCGCCTGGGTATATTCTCCCAAATACTCATAGGCTACAATCTCATTGAAACGCAGAGCCTGCATCATGCTGTTCTCTTCCATCTGCATCGCATTCTGAAAAGCCTCCAGCGCAGAAGCATAGTCACCTTGCTTTAAATAACACAGCCCAAGCTGATTATAGATTTCTGCATTTCCCTCTCCATTGTTCAAGTAACTGGTATATACATTGGTAATGGCATAGTTGTAATCACCGGTTGCCTCATAAGCCATTCCGAGATACAGATAGCTGTTTGCATCTCCACTGTTCTTAGCCTGCTCTAAAAGTACCTGCGCCTGTTCGTAGTTAGCCAGATAATAATAGATTCGGCCCCGGTCATATGGGCTCATTTTGCCCGACCTCTCCGACAGAGCGGTCTCTAAATATTCCTGCCCCATCTGCTTATAGCCTGCCGCCGCCAAAACCTCATAAACCTGAATCAAACGATTGAAATTGACCGGCTCTAACTCGATCACTTTATCAAAATCAGCTCTGGCAGCCTGGTAATCTCCCTGGGAAAGTCTGGCGTTTCCGCGCAGATAATAAGCATCTGTCTCCCCCGGACGAAGCGCTAAGATGGCATCATATACTCTTTCCGACTCATCGTATTGTTCCATCTTCTGATAAGCCGCCGCCAAGTAGTAGTTGACATCATAGTCCATTTCCACCACCATACCGTCGCTGAGCGCCAGACAGGCAAGAAAATACTCTGCTGCCGCCTCATAATCTGTCAGTCCCATGGAAGCAATGCCCATACCTCTGGCAATCAGTCGTGGATTCTCACCGTTCTGTAATGCCGTTTCAAAAGAAGTCATTGCAGCATTATAGTCCATAGCCTCTATGTACTGCATCCCCTCCGCTACAGACGAAACATTGCGGGAGCTTCCGCAGCCTGAAAAAGCTGCAACAAGCAATATTCCCAATATGATCTTTTGCAATCCGAACTTTCCGTCTCTCATCGGTATCACTCCCAAAGTTTGGTTCTTCTCTACATCATTATAACGTATCACAATCAATAAAACAAGATTCCCGCTTATGTAAAAACAAGCTGAATTAGCAGCATATAGCAAATCGTTCCGCCAAGGATAGAAAGCAGCGTATTATGCCGCCACTTATGAAGCAGGATAACAAACAGCACAGATATGATCTCCGGAAGACCATGATCTCCCCCGAGGAAATCGATTCCCTTCAGACAATATACTACAAGCATAGCTATTACAGCATACGGGAGTACCTCGCCAAGATATAAAACGAATTTGGGAGTATTCTTGGAAAACAAAATAAATGGCAGAAAACGCAGCAACATGGTACAGACTGCCATAACTGCAATGATAATAAGAGAATGACTCTGATCGATCATATTATTCTGTTCTCCTTTCCGTTTTCTTCTGGAAAAGAAACAGTCCCAGGCTGATCCCTATCATGGAAGGTACCAGAAAGCTGTCTGCTCCGAAAAGGATCAAACACACAATCGAAACAGCCAATCCCATGATTGCCGGAAAATGCTGCTCACTCTTCTCCCACTGTTCTACAAAGATGATGACAAATAATGCCGTCATGGAGAAATCAATGCCTGCAGTATTAAAAATAATGGTATTTCCAAGAACCGCTCCCAGAATGCTTCCGAAAATCCAGTAGGACTGATTCATTAAAGTCAATAAAAAGGTGAAGTTTTTCTGTTCCACACCGTCGGGAAGTTCAGGATTTCCACATACCAGCGAATATGTCTCATCAGTCAGTCCAAAAATAACATACCATTTACGCCATCCCATATCACGGTAGTTCTCAATCATGGATATCCCATAAAACATGTGTCTTGCATTTACCATCAGCGTCATCAAGATTGTAGAAATAACGGACGCCCCGCCGGCAAGTAAATTGACACCTACATATTGCATGGAACCGGCATAAATTGTCACACTCATCAACAGTGCCCACCAGAAAGAATACCCTTTGGAGCTGAGGAGAATGCCAAATCCTGTTCCAAGTACTATGTAACCGGCCATTACCGGAAGTGATGTGATAAATGCGTGCTTCACTGTTACCTTGCTCATTGGTTATTTCTCCTTAAATGACAAAAACCCGGTGCTTCTAAACCGAAGCACCGGACTCCTGATTTAAATCACTAAGCCCATTATATGCCAAAGAGCAGGCCCTCCGCAAGGCCTAATCCAATATTTTAGGTATAGCTTTCCTGAAAAGTGCCACAGGTTGTTTCCCGGCATTCACAGGCACCGCACCCCATAATATCTACATGCTCTGCTCTACATTTATAGTGTTCGTTGTAGATGCAGTTTGCCGCCTCACAGTCGATACTGATAGTACGGCTGGGATGCTCTATGGAACTGCGGAAACTTACCTCTCTTCTCTGCAGGAAGCTCTCACAGCAGGTATCCTCTTCTCTGTGAGCCTGCTCACCTCCTACATTAATATCTCCCTTGCAGCAGAGACATTCGTCATTATAGGCACAATTTTCCACAGTACAGCATAATTCAGCCATAGTAAGTCCTCCTTTTGAATTGGTATGGCACTTAGTATGGCTGAAATAGACTACTTTATACGTTTTTTATTTGTTTTCTTCAATTACCTGTTCTTTGCGGATTTCCTTTGTACGGATTTCTTTCAAAATTTCCTGTATAAAGACATCCAAAGATTTCTGTCCCTCATCACCCAAGAACCTGCTTCTGACGGACACCAGATTTTCCTCTTCTTCTTTCTGTCCTACAACCAGCATATAGGGTACTTTTGCAAGTCGGGTTTCTCTGATCTTGAATCCAATCTTTTCAGAACGGTTATCAATTGTTGCCAAAATACCGTTCTTTTTCAGTTCGGTCAATACCTTTTCACCATAATCCGCATACTTTTCGGAAATAGGAAGAATTCTGACCTGCTCGGGACACAGCCAGGTCGGGAACTTGCCTTCGTATTTCTCAATCAGCCAAGCTAAGGTTCTCTCATAGCAGCCCATGGAAGTTCTGTGAATGATGTAGGGACGCACTTTGTCTCCGTTTTGATCGATAAAATACATATCGAACTGCTCGGCTAAGAGCGCATCCCACTGAATGGTGATCATGGTATCCTCTTTGCCGTAAACATTCTTGGCATTAATATCCACCTTGGGCCCATAGAAAGCAGCTTCGCCCACATCCTCCACAAAGGGAAGATCCAGCTCTGTTAAGATATTGCGGATATGTGCCTCCGTCTCATTCCAGACCTCTGCCTCTCCAATGTACTTTTCCCGGTTGTCCGGATCCCATTTGGACAAATGCCAAGTAATATCATCCAGCAGTCCCAGTGTCTCCATACAGTACTTTGCCAAGGCAATACATCCCTTAAATTCCTCCACCATCTGATCCGGACGTACGATCAGGTGTCCCTCGGAAATAGTAAACTGGCGTACACGAGTCAATCCGTGCATCTCACCGGAGTCCTCGTTTCTGAACAAAGTAGAGGTTTCGCCGTAGCGAATAGGCAGATCCCGGTAGGAGTGCTGCGTTGCTTTATAAACATAATACTGGAAAGGACAGGTCATAGGACGAAGAGCAAATACCTCCTTCTCTTTTTCCTCATCTCCTAACACAAACATGCCGTCTTTATAATGATCCCAGTGTCCGGAAATCTTATATAGATCACTCTTTGCCATAAAGGGCGTTTTGGTTCTGACGTAGCCCCACTCATTGTCCTCCAGATCCTCAATCCATCTCTGGAGAGTCTGTATGATCTTGGTACCCTTGGGCATCAGCAGAGGGAGACCCTGTCCGATGACATCTACCGTGGTAAAGAGTTCCATTTCCCTGCCGAGTCTGTTATGATCACGGTTCTTGATATTATCCAGATATGCCAGATATTCCTCTAACTCCTCTTTTTTGTTGAAAGCCGTACCGTAGATACGCTGCAGCATGGCATTTTCAGACTTACCTCTCCAGTATGCACCGGAAGAAGAAGTCAATTTGAATGCCTTGATACCCTTGGTGTTCATCAGGTGAGGGCCTGCACATAAGTCCACAAAATCTCCCTGACTATAGAAGGAAATGACTGCATCCTCCGGCAGATCTTTTATCAATTCTACCTTATAGGGCTCATTTTTCTCCTCCATAAATTTAATGGCCTCTTCTCTGGGAAGCGTAAATTTCTCAAGCCGATTGCCCTCTTTGATGATCTTCTTCATTTCAGCTTCCAGTTTATCCAAATCTTCTCTGGAGAAGGGCGCATGCTCAAAGTCATAATAATACCCAGTATCGATGGCGGGGCCGATAGCCAATTTGGCATCCGGAAAAACCCGTTTTACTGCTTCTGCCAGCACATGGGAACAAGTATGCCTTACCACACGCAGACCTTCCTTATCATTGGCAGTCAGGATATTTAACATACAATCTTTGTCTACTACAGTGCGCAGATCCTCTACTTTACCGTCAATCTCTACTGCACATGCCACTCTTGCCAATCCTTCGCTGATATCCAGAGCAATATCGTAGGCGCTCATGGCCTGTGCATATTCCTTTACAGAACCGTCCTTCAATGTGATCTTCATTCTTGCCTCACTTTCCGCCGCTTTGCGGCAACTCTATTTTCTTTAACAACCATGCGGCAAATGGAACTATAAACATTTCCGCTTGCCTTATACTTTCGCGAAAAAAAATCCCTTACATTACCAAAGTAATGCAAGGGACGTAAAATACGCGGTTCCACCCTGCTTGCCCTCTGCCACGCCCGCCATAGGGGAATCGGCATAAGACCGCTCATTTTCCTGTAACGTAGGTATACGGGCCTGATTGGGGCCACTCGGAGGTGGTCTTCAAAGGAGCTTCATAGGGACGCTCTCACCGCCGGTTTCCCGGGCGCCCTTCTCTGCTATTTCCCTTCCTTCTACTCTTCTCTTCAAAGCATTATCAATATTTCTGCTTGTATTCTAGCGCATTTTTTTAAAAGTGTAAAGTATTTTTATTATTAGTTATTCCTACCGCAGCACTTTTTATACTTCTTGCCACTGCCGCAGGGGCAGGGATCATTGGGATACACCTTGGCTTCTTTACGGATAGTGGTAGAGGATTTCTGCTCCTTATAAAGCGCCTTTCTGGTATCCTCGTCAAAAATATCGTTCCACTCCTCCAGATTGTAGAGCCAGTCCGCCTCGGCGGCCACCATATTTTTATACAGCAGTTCCTTGTCAAAACCAAGATTTACCTGCGTGTCCTCTTCCATCTCCTCAATGGGGTTCTGTTTCTTTAAGCTGTCATTGATGCCGTCCAAGAATCCGGTCATGGTCATGATATCCACGCCAAATTTCTCAGCCAGTTCTTTTACGCTGCCCTTTACTGCTTTGTTAGGTGTTTTTAAAATTTCTGCGTAAATATTTTTTTCTTTCTCAAAATAAGCCGTCCACATTTGCTGCAGTGCCTGTCTGTCAGCAGTTTCGTCATAGGCTTTTTTTCTCCACTGTTCTAATAATGCCATATTGCTACCATCCTTTGTTCAATCATTCATACTGTAGAAACAGTATTATCTTATCTCTCTTTTATAAATTATGCAAGTGCTAAATGTCCGGTTGTAACATACAAAAGGGGCCTGCATCACCCTCTTTATTCATCATGCCTCAAGGAAAACTCCGTAAACTCAGCATATTTTCCTGCCTTATCCACCGCATACAGTCCCACCATGACACCGGTAAAGCCGCAGGCTACCTCGGAAGAAAGATACCTGGTCTCCGCCACACCCATTGAAATACTTTTAGAGTTATCCTCCTCTCCCGAAACAGCCAGAAAATGATATTCTTTCGGCTTTGCTTCCACTTTGAGAGTCGCTTTCTTTCCCACATGCACTTTTTTCACATCTGCAGACACAGAACCGATGGACAACCGCAGTACCGCATTGCTCTCCCCATCTAAGAAGAGATCGTAATGATGGCCCTCATCCATAAATAAGGTTAGTCCCGCTTCCTCACACTCGCTTTGTAGCGTTGCGCTAATATACATGGATAACTCGCTCTGTCTTATGCCCGCAAAAGTGGGCAGTCCCAATCCGAAAAGAGTGTCCGCCGTACCTTTCAGCCGAATGCTCTCTTTTGTAATCATATGATTTTCCGGGATATAGTTACGCAGAAAGCACCACTCATGGCTCTCTGCCAAATTTCCGATGTTCTTTTCAAAAGCAATCTGCTGGGGAGCCGCTTCTCGCTCCGGCAGTTCATAGCTTAACTGCGAAGTGCCGTCACCTATGTAGAACCAGTCGTCCTTCCATGCGACAGGTACCAGACAACTCTCCCGGCCTAAATGGTGGAAGGGCATCCATCTGTCAATCTGCCTGAAAGCCAGATGCATAAACCACCAGTGCCCGTTTTTATCCTCCAAGACATCTCCGTGTCCGGCTCCCTGCAGTATGTAACCGCCCAGATTGCGGTTTGTCAGAACAGGATTCCCGGGAAACGCTTCAAAAGGTCCCCACATATTCTTACTGCGGGCGTAATTGACCATATGTCCGTACTCCGTACCGCCTTCCGCATCCAGGATATAGTAGTATTCTCCGAATTTATACAGATGGGGAGCTTCCAGATATCGGCCTCCCGTACCGTGCCAGAGCGCTTTGGTTTCACTCATCCTCTTACCCGTTTCAATGTCTATTTCACACATCTGAATGCAGGGACGTCCCGTGGCCTCATCATAACCGTTGCTTATAAAGTAAGACTTACCGTCTTCAAAGAACAGCGAAGGGTCTATACCGTCCTGCTCCACCCACACGGGCTCCGACCATTCCCCGTAAATATCATCCGTATACACATAAAAATTGCCTTTGTCGGTGGTATTGGTGGTCACCATATAAAACCGTCCTTCATGATAGCGTATGGTGGGCGCATAGATACCGCCAGAAGTACTGACACCGTTAAGCTTTACCTGACTCGCCCTTGTCAGACAGTGTCCTATCTGCTTCCAATTCACCATGTCTTCGCTCTCAAAGAGCGGTACTCCCGGAAAATATTGGAAAGTGCTGCAGACCATATAATACTTATCTCCGGCTCTGCATACACTGGGGTCGGGATACATACCCCGTAATACAGGATTTTGATATTTCATGACAATTTCCTCCGTTCCGTTCTTCTCTGGTTATTATAGAAAAGTATAGTCCAATTTAACCCACTATACAATACCCGAAAACCTTCTGTTCAATTGCCGCATTCTGACAAAATAAGAAATGATCAATATGATATCTGCTCCTATCCATGCGGAAGCTTCCGTAAAATAGATGCTCTCCTGTCCGAACAGACGCGGCAGAATGAGAGCTGCTCCCGTTCTGACAAAAAACTCCGCAAATCCCGATATCATGGGCAGTACCGTATCACCCAGTCCCTGTATGGCAGAACGAACAATATGGAGCACATACAGTATAAACAGAAATACGCTCATGATACCCAGATATCGATATGCAATATACATCGCTGCCTCTATCTCTTCAGGTGTACCCGTAATAAAAAGTTTCAAAATAGGCTTACCAAAGAACAGCATACAGACAGAAATCAGAGCAGAAGTCAGGATTGCCACTATTAGGGCGGCCCGCACTCCTTTTTTAATGCGCTCAGGTTTGCCTGCTCCAAGATTTTGTCCCGTATAGGTGACCATAGCATAGCCGTAGGAAGTCGCAGCAATTTCCAACAGTCCGTAGAGCTTATTGGTAGCTGTAATACCGGCTAAGAACATAACGCCAAAGCTATTCACTACGCTCTGCACGATCATGCCTCCCACGGCTATGATCGCGTTCATAAAGGCCATGGGCGCTCCCAGCCACATCAGCTTCCCATACAGTTCCGTATCCGGCCTGAAATCCTCTCTCTGTGGTTTTAACAGAGACAGCCGGCTTACTGCATACAGACAGAATATTGCTGAGCAAAGCTGTGCAATCAGCGTTGCCACAGCAGCACCCGCAATGCCAAAACCAAATACCTTAACAAAGAGAATATCCAATATAATATTGACAACACAAGCTATCAGGATGGCATAAAGGGGCGTTTTTCCGTCGCCCAGCGCCCTCAAAAGGGCAGAAAGCAGATTATATGCCATAACAATAGGAATTCCTGCAAAGAGGATTCTTAGATATAGCAGAGAATGGGGCAGCACTTCCATAGGTGTGTGCTGTAGTTTCAGAATGGGAGCCACACCCAACTGTCCTCCCAGCAACAATACTGCTGCCATCACAACGGAAAGTACGGCGGAAGCAGCCACATCCTTTTTAAGCTGTTTCATATTTCCGGCGCCGAAATTTTGGGATATCCGGATGGAAAACCCCTGGGTAAAGCCTTGAATAATACCTAACATCATCCAGTTGGTCCAATCGGCTGCACCGACAGCTGCCAATGCCTGTACCCCCAGCACCTGTCCCACTACCATGGTATCTACTACCACGTAAAGCTGCTGAAATATATTCCCTACCATCAGGGGAAGAGCAAACAGTATGATCAGTTTCAACGGACTTCCCGTTGTCATGTCTTTTGCTTTCATTCACAACTCCTTTTACTGCTTATCTCCAAAGTTTGCCATATGTCTTCGCACAAATAACAGGGCCCCGTAAAAACGGAGCCCCGCAATAATTCTCCTTATTCCATAGGAATATTTCCATAGGAATATTTCCGTAGAAATATTCTTTATTCCTTAGTTATTCAGCAACTTCAATTTCTCTTTAATGCTGTTTACAGTTTCCAGAATTACCGTAACGGAAGCCGAAATCTCCTCGGTAGCAGCAGCCAACGTCTGCGTCCTGTTGTTGACCGTGTCCACAATGGTCTGCAGCTTGTGCGCATCATCAATGATGACCTTTATGGAGTTCATCATCTTCTCCTGGCTGGCATTGCTGCTATTAGCCGTATTTCTGGATTCCATAGCCAGCTTATTGATTTCATCTGCTACAACCGCAAAGCCTTTACCGGCCTCTCCTGCACGGGCAGCCTCAATATTGGCATTTAAAGCTAACAGATTTGTTTGAGAAGCAATGCTTACGACCTCGTCGTTATTCTTTGCCAGTTCTGTCAGGAAGTTGCCGATTTCATCCATGGAGTTTGTAAGCACCTCGCAGAAATCCGTTATATTACCGATATCCGAGGATATGGATGAAGTTTCGGCAGCATTGTTATCGTTGCCCGACGCCATATCTCCCAATGAACGATAGAGCACATCAAATTCAGTATTGATCTCCTGAATCGTACTTAAGATCAGCTCTTTTTGATCTGCAACCAGACGCTTCTCATCCTCTAACTGTCCGGCCATCTGCTCTGCCTTATGTTTCTCCTCTTCAACTTCTTTCTTTATGTAATAAATACAGTTTTCTTTCTTGTTAAATCCGTTAAAAATAGCATCCGCCATCTGTTTACAGGAGTCATAACCACAGCAGGAACAGTTGATGGCTCTCTCCTCGGCCGAATTCTTCCCCATATCCCTAAAGATCTCATAGCGCTCTTGCTCAGTGGGATGTTTGTATTCGCAGTTCGCGGAACGGTCGGTATAACCGCGCAGATAATCTTCCAGCTTCAGCTTGGAAAACTGGCTGTTGAGCTTCTTTAACCGCTGTTCGGGAGTCAGC
The DNA here is from genome assembly GCA_022510705.1 of Lachnospiraceae bacterium. Lineage (GTDB taxonomy): Bacteria > Bacillota > Clostridia > Lachnospirales > Lachnospiraceae > Acetatifactor. Next base: position 8,653 of record JAFLSX010000019.1, on the reverse strand, counting down.
TTCTTTCCCCAGGTGCCGCCGTTCTTCTTAGAGCTCTCTCTGATCCGTAAAAGGTTTTCCAGAACCGAGTCATCTTCAGACTTCTCCGGAGCACAGCCGGTACCGTAGATACAGCCCGAACCGCAGTTTAGGGCATCAATAAAGAGATAGGAAGTATTACCCCGTACAATCCTCTCCTTATTATTCTCCAGATAATGGTACATATGCTTCTCGCCTTCCATCTGACGGATGAAAACACTCTCGCCTAAGAACCAGTATACATTCTCTTTCAGACCGCCCGGCATGGGATAGATAGAACCAAGTCCGTATTCAATCTCATCGGACAGCTTCGGACCCGAAATATTGTGCTCCCGCACATATTTCATCAAATGATCAAGGGTCACATTATAGCTAACATAGCCCTTATTGTTGGGATCCTCTATCTCTGCCTTCTTTGCAATACAGGGACTGATGAAAGCCAGCTTATCCTGTACCCCCAATTCTTTCCTGGTATAGATGGCCGCACACATCATGGGGCTCTGTACCGGGAAGAGCTTGGGAAGCAGCTCAGGCAGATATCTTTCAATATAGCCTACTACCGCCGGACAGGGCTGGGAAATACCTCCCAGGAAATTATTTTTTTTCACATAGTTTAAATAGCCCCAGGTAGTAATATCCGCACCGAAAGATACGCTGATGATACGATTGACACCAAGCGCCTTCAGACCGCCCAATACAGTTTCATACTCATTCGGATAGTTGGCCTTAAAAGCAGGCGCCAATAAAAGGGAAATCCTTTCTCCACGCTTTAAATCCTCGAAAAACCGCTCCGTATCGTCACAGTACTCTCTGGCTCCATGCTCACAGACATCAAAACAGGCTCCGCAAGCAACACATCTGTCACCGTCCACACTGATATGGTTCCGTCCATCCACTTCACTGGCAACGCAGGCACCGATACAACTACAGACACTGATACATTTATTGCAGCCAATACATTTGTCATTGGTAAAAACTAGTGATTTTGCTCCTACATCCATATAATATACCCAGTATCCTTCCCTTAGTTTTGATAGATTCTAATCCTTTGCAGGAATTTTCTATTTATACTATATCATAAAACGTCAGTATCTGACAAGAAATTCTTTTTATTCCTGACCGTTTTTTACTTCCCGTTAATCTCCCGGCTCAGACTTGCGGGCATACTGCGGGGGCCACGTACCGCAAATACACCATGCTCTTTTAACAATGCCATGGGATAGAGGCTCTGGTCATAGCGTTCCAAAAGCTGCAGACGCATTACCTTGTCCATACTTAAGAATTTATCCTCGTAGTGATAAGGAATATCCACCTCAATGGCTTTTAGCTTGTACAGAATGGCTGAAACAGGAGCTCCCATATACAAATACACCGTATCCCCCACCCTGACATTGCTGCTCTGTTTCCAGTCAATAAACCCGCTCTTTTGAAAATCTTCTTCTACGTCATAATATCTGGGATTTGCGGGTACGATCCATTCTATGCATCCTCTCTCTGACGCACGTTTTTTTGCCGACGCAGTAAGCGAATAGCTTAAATCCAGCAGATTAAAAACCTGCTCTTTCTTTACCGTTCCATCTAAAAGTATGCTTATCCACTCCGCATGATTCATGTGGTAAGCAGGGAAAACACCCGGATTACTCCTAAGAGAGGCGGCAAGTACAGGATCGCATTTCACATTCAATATATCCACCATGCCTTTCTCAGACAGTCCCAGTTTCTCTCGTGATATGTACATGATCAGTCCATACCATTTACGGTTGTCTCCATGTCTGAGCACTGCATTGTCAGGACTGTTTTTCCACGGATGATCCGGTATGGTCTGATATTGCATTTTGGCATACTCCAATACGGTTTCCCTGTTCATAGACTTATACCCCAAATGCAGTCCGGCATTCCCCTAGTCTTTCGATGGCCTTTATCTGCTGAGGGCAGGCTCTTTCACACTGACCGCAGGCGATACAGTCCGCAGCACTGCCCAATCCTGCAACAGCTTGCTCATAAGCCTTCTTTCCTTCCTCTAACTGTCCCCAGATCAGCTGCTGGTTCCTGGCTGCAAAGATTTCGGGAATCGGAATCTTTTTGGGACATCCGTCGGTACAATAGTGGCAGGCTGTACAGGGAATACCCTTGCTTCCGTTCATTTCCTCCTGCACCTTTCGGATAGCCGCCTGTTCCTTTTCATCTAACGGTTTAAAATTCTTCATATAAGAGAGATTATCTGCCATCTGCCCTACATTGGACATACCGGAAAGTACCGTGATAATACCGTTTAAAGAAGCCGCATAGCGGATTGCCCAGGAGGCATAGGAAGCATTCGGATCAGCTGCTTTTAAAATATCCTGCACCGCTTTAGGCGGATTGGCAAGAGAACCTCCCTTGACAGGCTCCATGACCACGATGGACTTACCGTGCCGCCTTGCTACTTCATAGTTTTCCCTGGCTGTCACATCCGGGTTTTCCCAGTCCGCATAATTTAACTGCAGCTGTACAAATTCCGCATCCGGATGAGCTGTCAGAATCTCATCCAGAATATCGGGTGTGGCATGGAAGGAAAATCCCCAGTGCTTGATCAGACCTTTGGCTTTCTGCTCCTTTACAAAATCCCAGATATGATACTGATCATAAAGTTTATAGTTGCCCTTCTGCAATGCATGCAGAAGATAGTAGTCAAAATATCCCGCTCCGGTGCGCTCTAAGCTGGTGTAGAACTGCTGCTTTGCCGTTTCCTCATTGTGAGCGTTCATCCATGCACAGAGTTTTGTTGCAAGCGTGAAACTCTCTCGGGGATATCTATCCACCAGCGCTGCCTTTGCAGCCCGCTCCGAATCCCCGTTGTCATACACATATGCCGTATCAAAATAGGTCTGTCCCGCATCCATGAACATATCCACCATCTTCTTGGTCTGCTCTATGTCGATCTTATCTCCGCATTTGGGCAATCTCATCAGACCAAACCCCAGTTTCGGCGTGTTTGCGCCAAAAAAATTCTCCACTTTGTAATCCTCCTTTTCTATATTTTGAAATTATGCAAAATAATCCGCTATGGCAGCCATCCTTGCACCCTGTGCTACGCCGAAAGGACAGCGTCCGTCGCAATGACCGCAATGCAGACAGGCATCGGCTTTTATCTGAAGTTTCCGATAATGGTCAGTCGCCATCTGATCCCCCTCTGCAGAAAGGTCATAGTATTTGTTTACCAGTCCGATATCAATTCCTGCCGGACAAGGCTGACAGTGATTACAGTATACACAGTTGCCTCTTATCTTTTCGGAGGTAAAAGAGCCTATTACAGAATAATCCTTCTCCTCCTCGGCAGATTCCGCAAAGCCTATTAATGCTTCCAAATCCTCATAATTTCTTACACCGGGCACACAAGTCAGTACCCCCGGTCTATCCAAGGCATACTGCAGGCACTGATATCTGCTTAACTCCTGACCGAAGGGCGAACTTTTGGCGGAAAGCAGCTTCCCACCGTGGAAAGGTTTCATAACAGAAATCCCCACTCCCTCCGCCTCACATCTGCGGAACAATGCTGCCCTCTCGGCATTGGTTCCGATGCCGTATTCATCCCCCTGCTCCAAATCATAGGCCGGATTGATACTGAACATCATCATATCTATCAATCCCGTATCCAGAATCCGATTGGCTACTAAAGGTGTGTGGGAGGAAAAACCGATATGTCTCACAATCCCCTCTGCCTTCAGTTCTTTTATGTAGTCAAACACACCGATACGGACAAGTTCATCATAATCTTCTTCCTGATCTACACAGTGCAGAAAACCCATATCTACATAATCCGTTCCCAGTGCCTTTAACTCCCAGTCAAACGTCTCTTTGATTTCTGTAAAATTTCTTGACCATGCATACTCGCCCTTACTATTGTACACCGCGCCGAAATGCACCTGCAGATAAATCTTATCCCGCTTTCCTTCCATAGCCCTGCCAAAGGGTTCATATACATTTTTCCCTCCTGCGCACAAGTCAAAAAAATTGACACCATGTTCAATAGCCGCAGCCACTGTCTTTTCAATTTCCTCATCCGGGCAGTCCTGTATGCCGCCCATTCCTATGCCCAGCACACTGATATTTTCCGTTCCATGAGGTAATTTTCTGTATTCCATAGCTTATCCGTTCCTTTTACCTGATAAAAATATTCTGTTTTCATTATTGTACTGGTATATATCTCAAAAGTCCAATGAATTTTTCCTGCGCGATATTCATCTTTATGACAAGATGTGACATTTTGGTATGAAATGCATAAGATATAGTAAATAAAACTCATAGGAAATATATATGGAAAGAAGAAACTTTTTTGGTAATAACGGCAATAACGGCTGCTGTTCCAATAACAACGGATGTAACGATAACTGGCCGCCCCGGCCCGAATGCCCTCCTGGACCTCCCGGCCCTCCCGGCCCCCAGGGTCCCAGAGGACCTCAGGGTGAAAGAGGTTGTCCCGGTCCTCAAGGCGAAACCGGACCTGCAGGTCCTCAGGGTATTGCAGGTGCTGCCGGCCCCATCGGACCTCAGGGACCTACCGGACCTCAGGGACCTGCCGGGGAAACCGGTGCAGTAGGACCTCAGGGACCCAAGGGTGAAACCGGCGCAGTAGGACCTCAGGGACCTACCGGTGCTACCGGCCCCATCGGACCTCAGGGTGCCGTAGGTGAAACCGGTCCTGTTGGGCCTGCCGGACCTCAGGGTGAAACCGGTCCTGTCGGACCTGCCGGACCTGCCGGTGCTACCGGCCCTATGGGACCTGCCGGACCTCAGGGTGAGACCGGTCCTGTCGGACCTGCCGGACCTCAGGGTGAAACCGGTCCTGTCGGACCTCAGGGACCTACCGGCGCTACCGGACCTATGGGACCTACCGGACCTCAGGGACCTGCAGGCAGTGTATTGGATTACGCAGACTTTTATGCCTTAATGCCCATCGACAACGCCACCTTTATCGATCCCGGTACGGATGTAGATTTCCCCCGTGACGGCGCCAACAGCGGATCCGGCATTACCCGCATAGGTGCATCCTCTTTCAATCTGGAAGAAGTAGGTACCTACCTCATATACTTCCAGGTAGAGGTAGACGGGGCAGGCCAATTACAGCTGACTTTAGACGGCAAACCTCTGGCGTATACGGTAGTGGGCCGTGCAACCGGCACCTCTTCCATCGGCGGTATGTTCCTTGTTACCACCACCTGCTCCAATTCGATTCTTACCGTAAGAAATCCTAAAGATAACTGCACGGCGTTAACCATTACGCCTTCTGCCGGCGGCACCCAGTCGGTTTCCGCACACCTGATCATCTTACAGCTCAGTAACCGTTCCTGCTAGTCAGATAAAATCCCCCGTGGCTGACCTAAGTCGGCTGCGGGGGATAAACTCCTGTCGTATTATCCAAAATATCGAAATAGCAGCATTGTGATATCCTGTTTGATGGGCTCTTCTCCCAGAAATTCTTCTACATCCCGCACCATGGCTTCCAAAATGTCCGAGAGTTCATAGGTTTCACCCAGAACTTGATTTAACCGCATATGCATATGCTCCTTACTGTACTGTACCTGCTCCTTATTTTCCGCTTCAACCAATCCCTTTGTATAGAGGAACAGCATATCACCCTGCACTAACTGTATCGACTGCTGTCTATATGGCACGCCGGCCATGCTTCCCAGTACAAAGCAGTCCTTTGCAGGCAACGGTTCAAATGCTCCCCCGGCATGTTTTAGAAGAGGGGGAATATGTCCCGCATTCACATAGGTGAATGTACCGCTTGTCAGATCTAAAATGCCCAAAAATGCTGTGACAGTCATGCCCTCATTGCTTTCACTAAGCTGATTGTTGGCTTCAGCAAGGACCTTTTGAGGTTCAAACTTCAGCTTTGCATAATTCTTGATCAGTGTCTGCGTGATCACGATCAAAAGCGCCGCCGGGACTCCCACTCCATTGACATCACCGATCACCACTGCCAGGTGGTTTTGATCTATCAGAAAGAAATCATAAAAATCTCCCGTCATTTCACCGGCGCTTAAAAGCTTGGCGTAAATATCAAATTCCGGCCTTTCCGGAAAGGCCGGAAACACATTTGGAAGCATACTGGATTTAATTCCGGTTGCCACATTCAATTCTGCAGAAATGCGCTCTCTGTCTGCAGCGGCTTCCTGCAGATTACCCATATATACCACCAGCCTGGAAGTCATTTCCTGCAGATTCTCACTCAATAGTTGAATCTCATCCCCGGTAAAGATCTTCGGATCCCGAAACACCAGCCCGGAGGGATCGCTTTTTCTGTTGCTCTGCTGCACAAAATCTTCCGTACTCTGAGACATCCGGATCACAGGAAAAACCACGCTTTTGTTTACCAGGCGCAGAAGTACTGACAAAAAAATTGCTCCTACTAACAGGGTACCGCACAACACAAACAGGATATACTGATTAATATCCTGATAGATCTGATCCATGGAAATATCCACGCAGATCAGCGCTATACTCTGGCCTTCCGAGTTCCTTAAAGGATACATTCCCGTCAGCATATGACCGAATTCCGCGGTATTGTTAGAATAGTAAATCACCTTATCTCCTTCGGCCATGGCCACCATAAATCTTTCCGCCATCCCGCTGCTAAAGCCTTCCTCAGACAAATCTCCCAGAGAACTGATCGCCTGATAAGTTTCCTGTTCTTCTCCGGTCACTGCATTCCAGACATATCTGGCATTATCGCTCTCTCCGGTATGCAGTGGCTGGATCACGTAAAGATATTCCACATCGGAATGGCTTTTGATATTATCCAGATGCATTTGTGTCCGTTCATAATTTTCCGTCTTATTTCCGGTTTCCATGCACTGTGCCGTATCTGCAATGTCAATATAGCTGCCAGCTATTTTTATGATGGTTTCCACATATTGTTCGTACCGCTTTCGGACATTTTCATAATATGTATAAACACCTAACAACCCCAGTGTAATACTTAAGACAAGCACAAAAATGCCACAGATAGCAGTCATCTTGCGACTCAATTTCTTTTTCTTCTTCATACCGCATCAAATCCTTTCCGTCTTCCTTTTCTTATTCTGAAACACCAATGCATAGATACCGTTTAACACTCCCGATACCCCTACAAAAGCTGCCAGCCCCGGCAGCGAATGTGCACCACCCATGATTGATCCAAATAAGATCGGACCTGCCGATCCGCCCACATTATCCATGAGATTATAGACTCCCATGGCCGATTCCTCTCCGTATGCCTGCACACCGTCAAGTCCGGTAAAATACATTTGACGGACGGATACCCCAAAGCTTCCCGCAAATCCTAAAAGCAGTAAAACTGCTAAGAGCATGGGAACCGTACTGCGTGCTCCGAAGAGCAAAAGCGCCATAAAAGCCAGTCCGCTGGACAGATAAATACTTCCTTTCTTAAACTTGTCCGTCATATATTTTGTTACGGACACACTCAGGTAGACACTGCACAGCGAATTGAGCATCAAAAGCAGACACACAATACTCTCACTGAAGCCCTGTGCGTCACCGTAGATGGGGACATAATAGTACACAAAGCTATTGATGATCACATAGGGGAACTGAATAAAAAGTATGTACGGCATGACACTTCCGGAAGTTAAAAACGCGCCCATTTTTTTCTTCTGCATTCTTTCCTTCTCAAATCTCCCTCCCATATGCCTGCCCAAAACCCAAAGCAGCACCATGACCAAAGCCCAACCAAAAGCAGAACAGCAAAATACTTTGCGCTGTCCTACAATGCCTGCCAAAGAGGCACCCAGCATCATACCACAGGCAGTACCTGACAGGCTCCCGGCATTGAGCAGTGAAAATCCTTCCGCCCTTACCTCTCCTTTAGAAGCACCGGCAATAAACATATTGATAGAGTTCGTGATCATCCCTACACCAATGCCGTTTAAGGTCAGTCCCCACAACAGCAGGATGTAGTTTTGTCCCAGAAACAGAGTCATATCACCTAACATACTGATTCCCGCACCGACTATCGCTACACTGCGGAAAGAAAAGCGTCTTAAAAGAGGTGCACAAAATACGGATGTTACCCCTATAAAGATCATATTCAATGTGAGGGGAAGGGAGGCCGCTAGTTCCCTCGGCAGACTCTGGTCGTCTGTGACAAAGCGGGCAGCATATACCGGCATAAAAGAACTGGCTACATTAAAAGCCATGTATGAAGCAAAAATACTAAGGCGCAGCAGATGCAGAGGAATCTCAGGTGTCTTGGTATCCCGCAGATCATCTTTTTTCTTTCTGTATCTGGCCTTCTGCTCAAAAAAGGAAAGGACCTCTCCAAACATGAACAGGATGATCAAAATCACCAAAATCAGAGTGACCAGTACGGATTTCCGCATACTATTGATGTTATTGGAAAGTACATTGGTGGTAGTTCCCACCTCTATCACCCCTGTAACTGCACCAAGCTTATCCAACACAGGCACACACACGTAAATATAAGATCCGGTATCGTCATCTACTTCGTTTTGTACCTCTTCTTTGGTCTCATAGATGCGGGCCAGTTCCAGGGTCTCTCCTTCCTCTCTCGGGTAATAGGTACCGATGGAATTGTCCAAATAAGCAATGGCAAATCCCTGACCGTCTTCATAGCAAAGTACATTACAGTACA
>JAFLSX010000018.1 GCA_022510705.1 Lachnospiraceae bacterium | reverse complement strand
CGGTAAGGCAACGGACTCTGACTCCGTCATTTCAAGGTTCGAATCCTTGTAGCCCTGTTACAAAAACTTTCCGAGCCATTGCTCGGGAAGTTTTTTTGTCTGGGAACAGGGCTTGCCCTGCTAATATTGCTGTTGATATAATGATAGGGCTGCGCTAAAATATAAATATATACGGATTATGGAGGAATGGATTATGGACGGAATGCCGATGGTGCAGATGGAACCGCAGTTACAGCAGGATTTATGGAATAAAGAGGCTGTTAAACAGGGAAGAAAGTTTTTTTCACGTCTGGGGCTGATGTATTTTTGCGGAACATTGGTTATATATGGCGTGCAGCTGGTGGTTGCACTTGTACTTTATCTGGTGGAACCGGGAATGCTGGAAGATGCCAACTTCAGTCTTTTGGCAACCATGCTGCCCATGTATTTGGTAGGTATGCCCATTATGATCGTACTGATTCAAACAGTACCGGCACAACGCATGCCACAGCATTCCATCTCCTTTGGAAAATGGATTCTGGCTATGATCATGTGTTATTGCATTCTATATTGCAGTAATCTGGTGGGCGTGTTCGTTACCTTTCTCATAGGACTGTTGAAAGGGGGACGGGTGGCTAACGAGATTCAGGACATCACCATGTATGTGAATCCCATTATCAGTGCAGTCTTTATGGTAATCTGCGCGCCTATCTACGAGGAGCTTATTTTCCGTAAGCTGTTAGTAGACAGAGCCGTGCGTTACGGAGAGAGCGTAGCGGTAGTGCTTTCCGGCTTTGTGTTTGGACTCTTCCATGGAAATCTTTCTCAGTTTGCCTATGCAACCACTCTGGGTATGTTCTTAGCATTTATCTATGTTAAGACCGGCAGATTACGCTATACCATTTTTATGCATATGTTAGTCAATCTGATGGGAGGCGTGATAGCGCCGCTGTTATTGAAGCTGGTAGACTTGGACGCATTGAATCTGGCCCTTGCAACGCAGGATGAAGAGGTTGTGTCACAGGCTTTACTAGAGGTTTTGCCGGGACTCCTTCTGCTGTTTGGGTATGTGATCTTACTTTTAGCGTTTGTGATAGCGGGTTTTGTGTTATTGATTGTATTCCGGAAAAAATTCCGGGCACAGCCCAGAGGGATTGCGCTTCCTAAGGGTAAGTATTTTACAACAGTGGTTTGTAATGTGGGAATGTTGCTTTTTGGTGTATTTTGGATTGCTATGATCATATGGCAGTTGTTTCAGTAGATGGCAGCAGAACGGAGAAAATATGTATACTTTTGACAGCAGGATCAGATATAGTGAAACGGACAGAGAATGCAGGCTGACTTTGGAGTCTTTGCTGGATTATTTTCAGGACTGCTCCACTTTTCATTCTGAGGATCTGGGAGTAGGAATAGAGTATTTAAATGAGCGAAATCTGTTCTGGGTGTTGATTTCCTGGCAGATTATAATAGACAGATACCCGAAACTGGGGGAAAAGGTTACCGTAGGAACCTTTCCCTATGCATTTAAGGGAGGCTTCGGTTATCGTAATTTTTGTATGTTGGATGAGGCCGGAAATGATATTGCCAAGGCCAATAGTCTGTGGATATTATTGGAAAAGGATATACTCCGTCCGGGACACCCTACCCGAGAGATGCTGGAAAAATATACTTTGGAGGAAAAGCTGCCCATGGAATATGCCGGGCGGAGAATAGATATACCGCAAAACGGCGGCATGAAGGAAGCTATTACCGTCATGCCTTGGCATCTGGATACCAATAACCATGTTAACAACGGACAGTTTGTGAGAATTGCAATGAGTGTTTTGCCAAAGCATGTTTCTTTGGCACAGATGCGGGCGGAATATAAACAGCAGGCACATTTGGATGACATACTGCACCCTTATGTGGGGTGCAGGACGGGGGATGCAGGTCAGAATATCTGGGTGGTATCCCTGCAGGATGCGCAAGGTGGTATCTATGCCAATGTGGAAGTGGAAGAAAAGCGATGCGCTGATGCATAGGAAAAACCGGCAGAAAGATTTGGAGAGAAAACATGTTAAAACTGGGTGAAAAGCAGACCTTGCAGATTGTAAAGAAGGTAGAATTCGGGGTGTATTTGGCAGAACATGCCGAGGCAGAGGAAAGGGTGCTGTTACCTGTTGCACAGGTGCCGGCAGGAAAGCAGATTGGTGACAGCCTTGAGGTATTTCTCTACCGGGATTCTAAAGACCGCATGATTGCCACAGTAAAAGAGCCTCTATTAAAAATGGGCGAGGTGGCTAGACTGCGTGTGGCGGATGTAAATCGGTACGGTGCTTTTTTGGACTGGGGGTTGGAGAAGGATCTGTTCCTTCCTTTTAAGCAGCAGACTTATCGCATCAAGCAGGGAGATACACCGTTGGTTTCTCTCTATATCGATAAAAGCGCCCGGCTCTGTGCTACCATGAATGTGTACCCCTGCCTGTCCACCGACAGTCCTTATCAAAAGGAGGATAAGGTATGCGGCTGTATCTATGAAACCAGCCCCGAATTTGGTGCATTTGTGGCGGTGGATGACAAATATTCTGCGCTGATTCCCAAAAAGGAATGGTACGGAGATATTAAAATAGGAGATATGGTAACGGCCAGAGTGACGGCAGTCAAAGAGGATGGTAAACTGGATCTGAGCGTGCGGGAGAAGTCCTATCTGCAGATAGAAAAAGATGCGGAGAAGATCTTGGATATTTTAAACAGCTTTGACGGTGTGCTGCCTTTTAATGACAAGGCCTCTCCCGAGGTCATCAAAAGAGAAACCGCTATGAGTAAAAATGAGTTTAAACGTGCGGTGGGACATCTTTTAAAAGCCGGTAAAATAGAGATTAAGGAAAAATCCATTAAAAGAGTATAATTTAGGCTGGTATTTTGTGATTAAGTATGATATACTGTTTAAGAACTATAATGTGTGATGTCAATGGGGCATTGGTTTATAGAAGGAGGTAGTGGCTAACATGGATGTAGCAGGATTGTCAACTGCATTGTCACAGGCGGATTTGCTCCAAAAAGTAGGAATTGCCGTATTGGATAAACAACTGGATATGAGTAGGGAAGTGGGAGCGGAGTTGATGGAAATAATGGATTCCGCTGCAATGGAGCTTTCTGTAAATCCTGCGGTGGGCAGTAATTTTGACGTAAGAATTTAAAATATGGAGTATGTGGGGGTCTTCAGAGGTGAAGACCCCCTTTTTATGTAGTAGGAAAAAGTAAAAAGTGCATAAAAAATCCAACTTTTCTGTAGATTTTTTTGCTATTGTGAATTAAAATGAAAGAGAAGTGTGCAAAAAAGAAATCCGATGCGATATACGAGAAAGGGCAAGTATGATATCGAGTCAGATATTACAAAGTACGATTGAAGGACTGAAGAATATTGCCAAAGTAGAATTATGTGTGCTGGATACTGACGGGAAGGAAGTAGCCGCAACTACGGATATGAGTGACTGCTCTGCTCAGGCTGCGGAATTTGTAAGATCACCGGCTGATTCCCAAGAGATACAGGGGCATCAATATTTTAAAATATTTGATGAACAGCAGATGGAGTATGTACTGGTAGTCCGTGGCAGCGGTGAAGATGTCTACACGGTGGGCAGACTGGTTGCTTTTCAAATACAGAATCTTTTAGTGGCTTATAAAGAACGTTTTGATAAAGATAATTTTATCAAGAATCTGTTGCTGGACAATCTGCTTTTGGTGGATATTTACAGCCGGGCGAAGAAACTGCATATTCAGACAGACACCAGCCGTGTTGTCATGCTGGTGGAGTCTGAGAACGGAAAGGACAATAATGCGTTAGAAATTTCCAGAGCACATTTTGGGAGTAACAGCAAAGATTTTGTCACCGCAGTGGATGAAAACAACGTAGTGGTCGTAAAGGATCTATCCGAATCGGAACAAAGCGAAGAAATTGATAAAGCGGCCCGCAGTTTAAAGAGCTGTTTGCAAAAAGAAGGCATTAAAAATGTACATATTTCCTATGGTACGGTGGTACATGAGATAAAGGAGGTCAGCCGTTCCTACAAAGAGGCCAGAATGGCATTGGATGTGGGGAGGATATTCTTTGATGAACGGGATGTGATCGCCTACAGCGAGTTAGGCATCGGAAGGCTGATTTATCAGCTGCCGATTCCTTTATGCAAGATGTTTATCCGAGAAATATTCGGAGGAAAAAGTCCCGACGATTTTGATGAGGAAACGTTGGCAACGATACATAAATTTTTTGAAAACAGTCTGAATGTATCCGAAACCTCCAGACAGCTGTTCATTCACCGCAACACGCTGGTTTACCGTCTGGATAAGCTGCAGAAGAGTACCGGATTGGATTTGCGCGTATTTGAGGATGCCATTACTTTTAAAATCGCGCTCATGGTTGTGAAGTATATGAAATATATGGAAACTTTTGAATACTGATGAGATGAATAGAGGAGAATTATGTCACGGAGAGAAGAAAAACGTAGAAGACGCGAGCAGATGATAGAAGAAAACGGATTGATCTACCTGGACGGAGTGAGCAAGGTATACTCTGCGGGAGCACCCGCACTAAATGGTGTTACCTTGCATATCAATCGGGGAGAATTTGTATTTATTGTAGGGGACAGCGGCTCCGGTAAGTCCACTTTGATCAAACTGTTGTTACGGGAACTGACACCTTCCAGTGGCAAGGTGTGGGTAATGGGACACGATGTAGCAAAACTTCCCCACCGCAAAATATCCCGATTCAGAAGAAACTTAGGCATCGTTTTTCAGGACTTCCGTCTGTTAAAGGACAGGAATGTCTACGAGAACGTTGCGTTCGCCCAGAGAATCATAGAGGTTCCCACAAAGGAAATCCGCAGGAATGTTCCCAATATTCTGGCGACGGTAGGACTGGCAGGTAAGTATAAGGCAAAACCCAAGCAGCTCTCCGGCGGTGAGCAGCAGAGAGTGGCACTGGCCAGGGCCTTGGTTAACAAGCCTTCCATTTTGCTGGCAGATGAACCTACCGGAAATCTGGATCCAAAAAATTCTTGGGAAATCATGAATCTCTTGGAAGAAATCAACGAGGCCGGTACAACCGTGGTGGTGGTCACACACAACAGAGAGATCGTCAATGACATGCGCAAGCGGGTTGTTACCATGAAGCGGGGCGTTATTGTCAGTGATGAAGAGGAAGGAGAGTATATCGATGAAGATTAGTACCTTATTCTATACTCTCAAACAGGGCTTTAAGAGTATTTTCCGAAACAAATGGTTTTCCCTGGCATCCATTGCGACCATTTCCGCGTGCTTGTTTATGTTTGGCTTATTTTATGCAATTGTGATGAATGTGCAGCACAGTGTCCGAGTGATGGAAGAGGATGTCTGCGTTACTGTATTCTTTTATGAAGATACCACGGATGCCAGAGTTGCGGAGATAGGAGACCTGGTGCGAGTGCGCCCGGAAGTTTCCAATGTGGTATTTGTTTCCAGAGAGGAAGCATGGCAGTGGGCGAAGGACAATATTCTGCATGAATATGCCGACGGTTTTCCCACCAACCCCTTGGAGCATCATCAGAATTATAAAATATATTTAAGTGATGTTTCCATGCAGGATGCACTGGTGACGTATCTGCAGTCTATGGAGGGAGTAAGGCTGGTGAATTACAGTCCGCTGACGGCATCCACCCTCTCCGGTGTGAATCTGGTAATTGCCTATGTATCTCTGGGCATTATCGTGATTCTGCTGGCGGTATCTATTTTCCTTATCAGCAATACGGTAACCATAGGTATATCCGTGCGCCAGGAAGAAATCAGCATTATGAAATATGTGGGGGCAACGGACTTCTTTGTCCGGGCGCCTTTTATCATCGAAGGTATGCTCATAGGCGCCATCGGAGCCCTGATTCCGCTGGAGTTGATTTATCTGATCTACAACAAGGCGCTTACTTATGTGGGTGGACTTTTTCCTAACATGACGCAGAAAATCAGTTTTCTTTCGGCAAGCGAGATCTTTTCGGTATTGATACCGGTATCTCTGATTTTGGGTATTGGTATCGGATTCTTTGGCAGTTTTAATACAGTAAGAAAACATCTGCGGGTTTAATGAAAGGGGGCGAAGGAAATGAAGAAAAAGATCGCATTGCTGCTGGCGCTTGTACTTGCCGTCGGATTGTTTATGAAGAGAGCATCCTACTATGAGGCTACATCCTTTTCTTCTATAACCTCCGCCAGTATTCAGGAAAAAGAAAGTCAGATAGATAAAGCGCAGGAGGAGCGCAAGGCGCTGCAGGATTCCCTGGCACAGGCGAAAGAATTAAAAGCGCAGCTGGAACAGCAGAAAAAGGATTTACGAAATTATGTGGCTGAATTAGACAGCCAGCTGCAGACAATTGAAGAGAATATTTTACAGCTGAATGCCAGAATAGAGGAAAAGGAAGCGGAAATTGCCGAAACACAGGCTGAGCTTCAGAAGGCCAGAGAAAAGGAACAGGAACAGTATGAAGCTATGGTAGCCAGAATCCAACGCTTATATGAGCTGGGAGATACGGGCTATCTGGATATGATCTTTAGCAGCAGCTCCATGGGAGATATGCTAAACAGTTTAGTATATATGGAGCAGATCACTGCATATGATAACCAACAGCTGGAAGAATTTATGCTGAATCGCCAGTACATTGAGATATGTGAAGAAGAACTGCTGCAGGAGAAAGCGCTGTTGGATGAGGCCAAAGAGGTCATTTTGGAAGAAGAAGCGCTGATACAGGAGATGATTGCTGATAAGGAAGCTACCATTAGAGCGTATGATGCTGATATTTCCAATAAATCCAATGCTATTGCGGAATATGAAGCGGATATAAAGGAGCAGAATGAGATCATAGAAGCTCTGGAAGCAGCCATTGCGGCAGAACGGAAGAGGATTCTGGAGCAGAATGGCACGGTGCTGAACTATGACGGCGGTATTTTCAAGTTTCCGCTGGCTTCCTACACCCGAATATCGGATGAATACGGGCCGCGTATACACCCAACTTTGGGCGTGCAGCAATTCCACAACGGTGTGGATTTTGCATCTCCTGCAGGAACGGCTATTTATGCGGCCTATGACGGCGTAGTGGTGGCTGCCACCTACAGCAGCACCATGGGGAACTACGTGATGATAGACCATGGAAGTAATCTGTATACCATTTATATGCATGCTTCCAAACTGTATGTTTCTAAGGATGATGTAGTGTCGAGGGGCACAACCATTGCTGCGGTTGGCTCAACGGGACGTTCAACAGGTCCGCATCTGCATTTTAGTGTGCGTTTGAACGGAGAATATGTAAGTCCGTGGAACTATCTGTCCCAGTAAGATATAGAGGAGATGAAAAGCTGACATGGAACAGAATGAAATCTATGCTGTGGAATATAACCAGCAGGGAAACCAAGAAAGAAAACCCGAAAAGGGAGGAAGATACTTTTGGTGCGGTCTGATAACCGGTCTGGTAGTAGCATTGCTAATAGTCAGTGGGGTGTATCTGGTCAATCGGGTTCAGAACACGATCATAGCACGTAACCAGATTTCCAATCATACAAATACAAATGCAAATGCATCCAGAGAGGAAGATACATCGTCCGATGATACGGCAATAACGGCTCGGACGATAGAGAAAATGGAACTGATAGAGGATATCATCGATACCTACTTCTATCAGGAAGATATTGACAGAGCAGTTCTGGAGGAAGGTGCTTACAGGGGAATGGTAGAAGCACTGGGAGATCCTTATTCCCAATATTATTCAGCAGAAGAACTGGCTCAGCTCTATCAGGATACGCAGGGCATCTATTACGGTATCGGCGCTTATGTAAGTCTGGATACAGCTACCTCCTATGCGAAGATCAGCGGCGTGATCGCAGGTACGCCTGCGGAGGAAGCGGGCCTTCGGGAAAATGACATTATTTACAAGGTTGAAGGGCAGGATGTCTACGGTATGGCACTGGAAGAAGTGACCGGCCTGATAAAAGGTGAGGAAGGCACCACGGTACATATCACGCTGGTGCGTGACGGAGTGGAAATAGAAAAGGACATTGTACGCAGACGTGTGGAGTCACCCACGGTCAATTCCGAGATGTATGAGAACGGGATTGCTTATATTCAGATTACGGAGTTTGATACGGTTACGGAAGACCAGTTCGCGGAAGCATTGGCGGTTGCCAGAGAATTAGGAATGAAGGGATTGATCCTGGATCTAAGAAGCAATCCCGGTGGAAATTTGATTTCCGTAGTCAACATTGCTAGAATGCTTCTTCCAAGGGGATTGATAGTATATACAGAGGACAGGGAGGGCCGCCGCACCGAATACAAATGCGATGGCACCAGACAGTTAGAGGTCCCCATGGTGGTGCTGGTAAACGGCAATTCAGCCAGCGCTTCGGAGATATTAGCAGGAGCTATTAAGGATTACGGAATCGGTACATTGTTGGGAACTACCACTTTTGGTAAGGGTATTGTGCAGCGTCCTATCGAGATGAGTGACGGCTCCGCAGTGAAACTGACCATCAGTTCCTACTACACGCCCAACGGTATCAATATTCACGGTGTGGGCATCGAACCTGATGTGGTCTGCGAATTTGACAGTGAAAGATATTATGGCGAGGAAAGGTATGATAATCAGCTGGAAAGCGCCAAGGAGCTTCTGGAAAGCATGATAAAGTAGTAAAGAAGATATTATAATTAGGATTAACCTGATCGGGCAGGGCCGGTGGCTTTGCCCGATGTTTCTTATAATTTTAAAGATTTACAGAAATTTCTATATACATTTTTTGATTCTGTGGTATACTGTAATAGAACATACTTTCGATTTTGCTTCCGGAAAGGATTTTTATGGACCGCTTTGTACTACATTCCGAATACCAGCCTACCGGCGACCAGCCCCAGGCCATTGAAGCCCTTGTAAAAGGTTTCAAAGAAGGCAACCAATTCCAGACTTTACTGGGTGTTACCGGTTCCGGTAAGACCTTTACCATGGCAAATATCATTGCCGCCTTAAATAAGCCCACGCTGGTCATCGCCCATAATAAGACTCTCGCCGGACAGTTATACGGTGAGTTTAAGGAATTCTTTCCGGAGAACGCGGTAGAATATTTTGTGTCCTACTATGATTATTACCAGCCGGAAGCCTATGTGCCTTCCACGGATACCTATATTGCCAAAGACTCTGCCATTAATGAGGAGATAGACAGGCTGCGGCTGTCGGCCACAGCTTCGCTCACCGAGCGCAAGGATGTGGTTGTGGTAGCCAGCGTATCCTGTATTTACGGATTGGGCAGCCCGGAGGACTATCAGGAGATGCAGGTTTCCCTCCGGCCCGGCATGTTAAAGGACAGAGATCAAGTACTGCGGGAACTGATAGATATCCAGTATGACCGAAACGATATGGAGGTGCAGAGAGGCTCTTTCAGAGTGCGTGGTGATGTGGTGGAAGTCTATCCTGCACAGGGCGGCGACTATTTGATCCGCATAGAATTTTTCGGAGATGAAATAGACAGAATCTGTGAAACGGATCCCTTGACGGGACAGGTGCATGCAACCTTAAATCACATCACGATATTTCCGGCTTCCCATTACGTTGTGGCGGCGGATAAGATCAAGCTGGCCTGCGATAATATAGAAAAGGAATTGGAAGAGCGCATTCGCTATTTCAAAGGCGAGGACAAGCTCTTAGAGGCTCAGCGTATCTCGGAGCGTACCAATTTTGATGTGGAGATGCTCAGAGAAACGGGATTTTGCTCCGGCATAGAGAACTATTCCCGACATTTGAGCGGAACCGAACCGGGCGCGCCTCCATATTGTCTGATGGACTATTTTAAGGATGACTATCTGATCATTATCGACGAGTCCCATATGACGATTCCGCAGATTCGCGGTATGTATGCGGGTGACCGTTCCCGTAAGAGCACGCTGGTGGACTACGGCTTCAGGCTGCCGTCGGCATTGGATAACAGACCTTTGGCTTTTCATGAGTTTGAGGAACATATTGACCAGATGCTGTTCGTATCTGCTACGCCCTCCGATTACGAACAGGAGCATGAACTCTTTCGGGCAGAGCAGATCATTCGTCCTACCGGTTTGTTGGATCCGGAGATTTCCGTCCGTCCGGTGGAAGGACAGATTGACGATTTGATCGGGGAAGTGAATCGGGAAACCGAAAAGCATAACAAGGTGCTGGTAACAACCTTGACAAAGCGGATGGCAGAGGACCTTACAGATTATATGAAAGAGGTTGGCATCCGTGTGAAATATCTGCACTCCGATATCGATACGCTGGAAAGAGCGGAGATCATCAGGGATATGCGCTTGGATGTATTCGACGTGTTGGTGGGAATCAACCTGCTTCGGGAAGGCCTGGATATTCCTGAGATTTCTCTGGTAGCAATTTTGGATGCGGACAAGGAGGGTTTCCTCCGTTCTGAAACTTCCCTGATACAGACAGTGGGGCGTGCGGCCAGAAATGCGGAAGGGCGTGTTATTATGTATGCGGATACCGTAACGGATTCCATGCGTGCGGCCATAGAGGAGACTGACCGCAGGCGGAGACTGCAGCAAAAGTACAACGACGAGCACGGTATTACTCCCCAGACCATTAAGAAAGCGGTGCGGGATCTGATCAGCATCTCCAAGGTGATCGCCAAGGAAGAAGCCCGTTTTGAGAAGGATCCGGAATCTATGAACCGCAAAGAGCTGGAGAAGTTGATCGCGGATGTACAGAAAAAAATGCAGAGGGCCGCGGCAGATCTGAATTTTGAGATGGCAGCGGAATTGCGGGATAAAATGGCTGAGCTGAAAGGAATCCTGCGGGATATGGATGATTAATGTGAAAAATAAATTTTCACATATGATAGAAAGGTTTAGAAAATAAAATGGAAGAAATACAGAAAATGCGTCCCAGAGAGTGGATTAAGGTAAGGGGCGCCAAGGAACATAATTTAAAAAACATTGACGTGGATATTCCGAGAAACGAACTTGTAGTTCTGACAGGGTTGTCAGGTTCCGGCAAGTCCTCTTTAGCTTTTGATACCATATATGCGGAGGGGCAGAGACGTTACATGGAGTCCCTCTCTTCCTATGCAAGGATGTTTTTGGGACAGATGGAGAAACCTAATGTGGAGAAGATAGAAGGCTTATCACCCGCGATCTCCATCGACCAGAAATCCACCAACCGGAATCCCCGTTCTACGGTGGGAACGGTAACGGAGATTTATGATTATTTTCGTTTGCTCTATGCCCGAATCGGGATTCCCCACTGTCCGAAATGCGGACGGGTGATCGCAAAACAGACTGTGGATCAGATGGTGGACCAGATCATGGCACTGGAGGAGGGAACTAAGATCCAGCTGCTGGCACCGGTAGTACGGGGGCGTAAGGGTGAGCATGCCAAGGTTTTTGATCGCGCCAAGAGAAGCGGATATGTGCGTGCCCGGATAGACGGCAATCTGTATGAGCTGTCCGAGGAAATTAAGCTGGATAAGAATATCAAACATAATATTGAAATTGTTGTGGACCGTTTGGTGGTGAAAGAGGGTATTGAACGCCGCCTTGCAGATTCCATAGAAAATGTATTGGATCTTTCGGAAGGATTGTTGGAAGTAGACGTAATAGACGGTACGCCCATGAATTTCAGTCAGAGCTTTTCCTGTCCTGACTGCGGTATCAGCATCAGCGAGATCGAACCCCGCAGTTTTTCCTTTAACAACCCCTTCGGTGCCTGTCCGGATTGTTTTGGTCTGGGTTATAAAATGGAATTTGATGCGGAGCTGATGATTCCCGACCAGTCCCTCAGTATCAACGAAGGAGCCATTGCAGTGACGGGATGGCAGTCCTGTATGGATAAGAGCAGCTTTACCAATGCGATCCTGCAGGCCCTTTGTAAAGAGTATAAATTTAATTTGGATACGCCTTTTCAGGATTATTCCGACAAGGTAAAGCAGATACTGATCTATGGCACGGACGGCAGAAGTGTGGATGTATATTACGAGGGTCAACGGGGCAAAGGAGTCTATCCCATTGCCTTTGAGGGTCTGATCAAGAATGTAGAACGCAGATATCGGGAAACTGCCTCCGACATTATGAAGCAGGAGTATGAAACCTTTATGCGTATTACGCCCTGTAAGCTCTGCGGCGGTATGCGCTTGAAGCAGGAGTCTCTTGCTGTGACCGTATGCGATAAGAATATTCATGAAATCACCGCCATATCCGTGGACAAGCTGCAGGAATTTTTGGATACCATGCAGTTGACGTCCCAGCAGGAACTGATAGGCGGACAGATATTAAAAGAGATCAAAGCCAGAGTGGGATTTTTGGTAAATGTGGGTTTGAATTATCTTTCCCTTTCTCGGGCTACCGGTACCCTTTCCGGAGGTGAAGCCCAGCGTATTCGTCTGGCTACGCAGATAGGTTCCGGGCTGGTAGGTGTGTGCTATATTTTGGATGAACCCAGTATAGGCCTGCACCAGCGGGACAACGATAAATTGCTGGGGGCATTGAATAATTTAAAGAAACTGGGAAATACCCTGATCGTAGTAGAGCATGACGAGGACACCATGCGGGCCGCCGACTATATTGTGGATATCGGACCGGGGGCCGGCTCCCACGGCGGAGAGGTGGTGGCCTGTGGTACCGCAGAAGAGATCATGGCAGAGCCAGAGTCTGTCACAGGGCAGTATTTGAGTGGCGTGAAACAAATTCCCGTACCGTCCGTAAGAAGGAAACCTACCGGCTGGCTGACAGTACAGGGTGCAAAGGAAAACAATCTGAAAAATATAGATGTGCGTTTTCCTTTGGGCGTGATGACGGTTGTGACAGGAGTGTCGGGATCCGGCAAGAGCTCGCTGGTGAATGAGATTCTGTATAAACATCTTGCAAAGCAGTTAAACAGAGCCAGAACCATCCCCGGAAAGCACAAAGGGATAGAAGGGGTAAAACAGTTGGACAAGGTCATCAATATCGACCAGTCCCCCATAGGACGGACACCCCGTTCCAATCCTGCCACATATACAGGTGTATTTGACCAGATCAGAGATTTGTTTGCTTCCACTCCGGATGCTAAGGCTAAGGGCTATAAGAAGGGACGTTTCAGCTTCAATGTAAAGGGCGGTCGCTGTGAAGCCTGCAGCGGTGACGGTATCATCAAGATAGAGATGCACTTTCTGCCGGATGTCTATGTACCCTGCGAGGTCTGCGGAGGCAAACGGTATAACCGTGAAACCCTGGATGTAAAGTACAAAGGCAAAAGTATTTATGATGTGCTCAATATGACAGTGGAGGAAGCGGTGCCGTTCTTTGAGCATCTGCCCTCCATTCGCCGCAAAATAGAAACTTTAAATGATGTGGGGTTGTCATATATCAAATTGGGGCAGCCTTCTACCGAACTTTCCGGAGGCGAGGCGCAGCGTATTAAGCTGGCTACGGAGTTAAGCCGACGCAGTACGGGAAAAACCATTTATATTTTGGATGAACCGACTACAGGCCTGCATTTTGCAGATGTTCATAAATTGGTGGAGATTTTGCAAAAGCTGACGGAGGGCGGAAATACCGTAGTGGTAATTGAACACAACCTGGATGTGATCAAGACGGGGGACTATATTATTGATATGGGGCCGGAAGGCGGTGACGGCGGCGGTACGGTGGTCACACAGGGAACGCCGGAAGAGGTGGCTGACAATCCCGATTCCTATACGGGTATGTATATTAAGAAAATGCTTGAAAAATAAAATTGCCTCTAAAGTTTTTCCACAGATGCGCCGAATTATAATTTGGAAGCATGGACGCAGACTAGGAACGAAGGACTCGTTCTCTTTTCTGCGTCTTATTTTTTAAAATTTTAAAAACCTCTATGAAAATGGCATGAATTAGGTTATAATAAGCATGATGCCATAGAAAGGGGTAAGTTTTATGCAGTATACAGATATAGGAATTGATTTAGGCACAGCGAGTATATTGGTTTACATCAGAGGGAAGGGTGTTGTTTTAAAAGAGCCCTCGGTTGTAGCTTTCGATAGAGACACCAACAAGATCAAGGCAATAGGTGAAGATGCCAGACTGATGTTAGGAAGAACGCCGGGTAATATTGTAGCCGTAAGGCCTCTGCGCCAGGGGGTTATATCCGACTATACCGTTACGGAAAAGATGATGAAATATTTCATCCAGAAGGCATTAGGTAGGAAGACTTTTAGAAAGCCCCGTATTGCGGTATGCGTACCCAGCGGTGTGACGGAAGTAGAGAAAAAAGCGGTAGAGGACGCAACCTATCAGGCCGGAGCCAGAGAGGTCTCCATTATCGAAGAGCCTATTGCGGCAGCTATCGGTGCGGGGATTGACATTTCCAAGCCTTGCGGCAATATGATCGTGGATATTGGCGGCGGTACTTCAGATATTGCGGTTATCTCCTTAGGAGGCACTGTGGTCAGTGCATCCATTAAGATTGCCGGTGACGATTTTGATGAAGCCATTGTGCGTTATATGCGTAAGAAACATAATCTGCTGATCGGTGAAAGAACGGCAGAGGATTTAAAAATAAAAATCGGTACGGCTTATAAAAGGCCGGAAGTAGACTATATGGATGTCAGAGGAAGGAATCTGGTGACAGGTCTTCCGAGAACGGTCAGCGTTTCTTCCGAAGAAACAGAAGAAGCTCTGCGGGAAACCACGGCACAGATTGTGGAGACCATACACAGCGTGTTGGAAAAAACACCGCCCGAGTTGGCAGCGGATATTGCCGATAGAGGAATTGTACTCACCGGTGGCGGCAGTCTTCTGCGCGGACTGGAAGATTTGATCTCGGCCAAGACAGGCATCAATACCATGACAGCCGAGGATCCCATGACTGCAGTAGCGGTAGGTACCGGTAAATATGTTGAGTTTTTAGCAGGCTACAGAGAAGAATAAATAAGGGCGCAAAAGCAAAATGCCCGGGAAGGATATTTATGGTTAAGGGACTGTATACCGCTTATACGGGTATGTTGAACGAACAGCACAGAATGGATGTCATGACCAACAATCTGGCCAATGCCACCACAGTTGGTTTTAAAAAGGAAGGCTCCACCAGTCAGGCTTTTTCTGATGTTTTGGCTGTGAAACTGAAGGATTCTTCGGTGGGACTGAATGTTCGCCAGCCTATTGGCATCAATAATCCCGGTGTAAAAATTGGTGAAAATTATGTCGACTATTCACAGGGTTCCTTCCGTATTACCGACAATACTTTTGATCTGGCACTTGCCGGTGACGGGTTCTTTGCAATAGAATTTACTAATAAAGCGGGTGAAACCTCTACAAAATATACGCGTTCCGGAGACTTTACCTTAAATATCGACGGTTTTCTGGTAACTAACGAGGGGGACTATGTGCTGGATGTGAACAACCAGCGAATCCAAATGGATCCCCTGCACGATGTTTCCATTCAGACCGACGGTACGATCAGCCAGGGCGATCGGGTGATCGCAAGGATTCAGGTAGCGGATTTTGAGGATTATGATTATCTGCATCGCTATGGAGAAACCTATTTTGAACCCATAGAGGGAGCGCAGTTGATGGAGGGAAGTGCCCGGATATATTCAGGGTATCTGGAAATGTCCAATATACAGGTAGTGTCGGAAATGGTAAACATGATAGCCATTACCAGACAGTATGAAAGTAATCAGAAGGTTATACAGACAATTGACGATACGCTTCAGAGAGCGGTCAATGATCTTGGTAAAGTATAGGAGGTAGGATATGGTTCGTAGCTTATGGACAGCGGCAACGGGTATGATCGCACAGCAGAACAATGTAGATACCATTGCCAACAATCTTTCCAATGTAAATACAACGGGATACAAGACACAGCAGATGGAATTTAAGTCCCTGCTATATCAAACCTTGCAGACCAGAACCACTTCCGCCAACGGAGCGTATAAGCCTTCCAGTGCACAGGTGGGGCTGGGTGTGCGCAATGCTTCCCTTACCACGATTTTTAAAAACGGTCCCATGCTGTCTAACGAGAGCCCCACGGCCTTTGCCATAAGCGGAAAGGGATTCTTTGCCGTTCGTGCAGACGATGGCAATACCTATTATACCCGTAACGGTAATTTCCAGTGGACCCTTGCTCCCGGGGGTGGATACATGTTGGCGGATTCTAACGGATATCCCGTAATGGATTCCACTGGTAATCCTATCATATTGAATGATACCTATGACGTTAACCAAGTGGTGGTGGTAGGTGACGGTACGGTCTGCTACCCTGACGAGCAGAACAATCCTCAATCCCTCGGCATCACCATCGGCCTGTACCAGTTTAGTAATCCGGGCGGCTTAGAGCATGAGGATAGTACCTTATATTCGCAGACTGCGGCAAGCGGCGCTCCCATCAATGAAGCGACCAGCGCGACGGTGGAAAGGAGTACGGTAGTACAGGGATATTTGGAAGGCTCCAATGTGCAGGTAGTGGATGAAATGGTTAATATGATCGTAGCGCAGAGAGCATACGAAATGAACTCCAAAGCTATTACCGCTTCCGATGAAATGCTCCAGCAGGCAAACAACCTGCGCCGTTAGTGACAGGATTTGAAAGTGAACGGACATGAGGAAGTAACCATATTGCGAAAGGCAGGGAATCAACATGGATATCGGTAATCTCACGAATTCCTATTTGGATGCTTATAAGACGCAGACCCAGTCTGCAGATAAACTGAATGGACAACTAAAAGCGGATTATTCCCAGGCAACTGATGAGGAATTGATGGATGCCTGTAAGCAGTTTGAAGCTTATTTTGTGGAGCAGATGTTTAAGGAAATGATGAAAACCATTCCGGAATCTGAAACCAGTTCCAGCTATACATCTAATCTGATGAGCTACTACAAGGACAATATGGTGCAGGAGATAGCCAGTGCCTCTACGGAGCAGGAAGGACTGGGCCTTGCACAGATGCTGTATGAGCAAATGAAGAGGAACTATGGTTTATAAAGCATAGATACATAATCATATCTAAAAAACTGCCTGTGGGGCAGTTTTTTTGTCTAAAAGGAAACTCATGGAAACGATAAAAGGATTTGTAGATCATATTATATTTCAAAATGAAGACAATGGCTATACAGTACTCTCCCTCTCTGCAGAGGACGGAGAAACGATACTTGTGGGTATGCTGAAAGGTGTGGCTCAGGGAGACAGTATTCAGGCAGAGGGAGATTATATTGATCATCCGGTATATGGGGTACAGTTTAAGACGGTTTCCTTTCAAACCACTCTGCCGGAAGATGCGGCGGGCATGGAGCGCTATCTGGCTTCCGGTGCCATACGCGGGGTGGGAGCTGCGCTGGCAGCCCGCATTGTAAAAAAATTTGGCGCAGACACCTTTCGTATCATCGAGGAAGAACCAGAACGTCTTGTAGAAATAAAGGGTATCAGTGAGCGGATTGCCAGGGAGATTTCCGGTCAGATGGAAGAAAAAAAGGATATGCGGGAGGCCTTTATTTATTTGCAGCAGTTCGGCATTTCCAATGCACTGGCAGTCAAGATCTATAACACATATGAGAACAGCTTATATGGTATCTTACAGGAGAATCCCTATAAGCTGGCAGAAGATATTGAGGGAGTAGGTTTTCGGATCGCGGACGAAATTGCCGCCAAAATCGGTATACGGACAGATTCCGATTATAGGATTCGAAGCGGAATCTTCTACGTGCTGCTACAGGCGGTACAAGAGGGGCATCTCTATCTGCCGTCTGATATACTGTTAGAAAGAGCAGAAGCGCTTTTGGGAGTGGAAGGCCGGAATATCGAGCCACAGCTGGGCAATCTGGCAATGGATAAAAAAATTGTATTAAAGAAGCAAGGGGAAGAAATGCAGGTTTTTTCCTCAAACTTTTACTATGCGGAATTAAACTGTGCAAGAATGCTTTTGGACTTAAATATTCCTGTTGCGGGGAATGGGGGACTGCTTCCGGCCGAGGAGGCACAGATACGAAAACGGATAGAGAGCATTCGGACAGCGGAGAAACTGGAACTGGACGAGCTGCAGGAAAAAGCGGTATTGGAATGTATTAAAAATGGCGTATTTATTCTTTCCGGAGGTCCCGGTACGGGCAAGACCACCACGATCAATACCATTATCCGTTATTTTGAGGCAGAAAAAATGGATATTTTACTGGCAGCCCCTACCGGACGTGCAGCCAAACGTATGGAAGAGGCCACCGGTTATGAGGCCCGTACCATTCACCGTATGCTGGAGTTAAACGGCCTGCCTGCAGAGGGAAGCGGTCGGAATGTGCGGTTTGAAAGAAATGAGGAAAATCCGCTGGAGGCGGATGTGATCATAATAGATGAGATGTCCATGGTGGATATCCAGTTGCTGCAGGCGCTGCTCAAAGCCATTATGCCCGGGACCAGGCTGATCTTAGTAGGTGATGTGGACCAGCTGCCTTCCGTAGGGCCGGGACAGGTGCTGCGGGATATTATGTCCAGTGGCGCATTTCCCAGTGTGGTGCTGAAAAAGATTTTTCGGCAGGCCAAAGAAAGTGACATCGTTGTCAATGCACACAAGATCAACCGAGGTGAGAATATAGAACTAAATAATAAAAGCAGAGATTTCTTTTTTCTGGAGAGAAACGACGTAAATGTCATATACAAGCATATGGTGCAGCTTATCACTGAAAAACTGCCCGGATATGTGGGAGCGAATGCCTTTGAAATTCAGGTGCTGACACCTATGCGCAAGGGCAGTCTGGGGGTGGAAACCCTGAACCGTATTTTGCAGAAATATATTAATCCGCCGGCTGAAAACAAAAAGGAGCATGCTTTTGGAGAAACCGTCTTCAGAGAGGGTGATAAGGTGATGCAGATCAAGAATAATTATGAATTGGAGTGGGAAATTGTAAGTAAGTACGGAATTCCCATAGACAAGGGACTTGGCATTTTTAACGGAGATATGGGCAGGATTCAGGAGATTCATGAGTATGCGGGAATACTGACGGTGGAGTATGATGAACACAGGCGGGTGAACTATTCTTTTGCCCAGTTGGAAGAATTGGAGCTGGCCTATGCCATTACGATTCATAAATCCCAGGGCAGCGAATATGCGGCGGTGCTGATGCCACTGCTTTCGGGTCCCAAAATGTTATTTAACAGAAACCTCCTGTATACGGGGGTGACAAGAGCCAAAAACTGTGTAACCATATTGGGCAGCAGTGAAACGGTAAGAAATATGATACGGAATTCGGACGTCAACCGCCGCTATACGGCGCTGGATCTGCGAATTAAGGAATTGGCGGAAACCCGGTTTTAACATTATGGGGAATAGGTAAGAAGGTTGAATGTGCGGAAAAATGCGGAGCGTGAGGGACGTTCTGCACAGAAGGGGTAGGATATGCGAAAAAAGTACGCACTGCATACATATGCGCTGCCTGCATATGCATTGCATATGGCCGGAAATCTGCTTTTCCCTCCGAGGTGTCCGGTTTGCGACGAGCCGGTTCGATTGCGGGATGGGCTGATTTGCCCTGCCTGTAAAAAGAAGTTGGTTTATGTGGGGGATCAGATATGTTTTTTCTGTGGCAGACCGCTGCCTGCGGAAGAAGAACTGTGCAGAAGCTGCAGGAAGGAGCGGCCGCTTTATGAACGGGGCAGAGCCCTCTATACCTATGACAGTGCCGCCGGATCCATCTATCGCTATAAATACGGAGGAAGGCGGGAGTACGCCCGTTTCTTTGGCAGGGAAATGGTAAATAAACTGGGGGATTTTATAAGCCGTATAAACCCGGACGGACTGATACCCGTGCCGCTCTCAAGCAGGCGCCTTCGGGCAAGAGGCTACAATCAGGCGGAACTTTTGGCCAAAGAAATCGGGAGAGAAACGGGTATCCCCGTGTATACCGGATTGGTAAAACGGGTTACGGATACCAGGCCTCAAAAAGAATTAAATGCCAAAGAAAGGCAAAATAATTTGAAAAAAGCTTTTATTATTGCCCAAAATGATGTAAAATTAAGTACGATTATAATAATAGACGACATCTATACTACAGGGAGCACGGTCAATGCGGTAACGGAGGTGCTCTTGAAGGTCGGTGTACGGAAGATTTATTATGTGGCCTTGTCCATAGGGGAAGGCTATTAAGGAGGGTGTTTTTATGAATGTAAGAAATTGTAGGAAATGCGGAAAAATATTTAACTATGTAGCAGGTCCGCATATTTGTCCGGCCTGCAAGGAAAGTATGGAAGCTGATTTTCAGAAGGTAAAGGCTTACATCAGGGAGAATAAAGGCGCTACCATAACACAGGTAGCGGAAGACTGCGAGGTAGAGATTTCGCAGATACAACAGTGGCTCAGGGAAGAGCGTCTGAGTCTGTCGGAAGAGTCGGGGATTCTTCTGCAGTGTGAATCCTGTGGTGCAGCCATTACCTGCGGCCGTTACTGTGAGGCATGCAAACACAAGCTTGCTTCGGATCTGAGCCATGCTGTAACGCCACAGAAGAAAGAGCCTGAACCTGAAAAGCGTAAAAGGGATTCCGATAAGATGCGTTTCCTGAATAAGTAGGATACGAAAGGCAGAGCTTATGTTAAATGAGGAACGAATTATACTGATGACCAGACTGGCCGCCTACGAGGCAGGAGAGGGTAAGAAAAACGAGGCGATCGGCAGATATTTTCGCAGTGATTATATCGGCGTACAGGTTGTAAAGTCAGTAATTAGTGCAAGTATAGCGTTTGTGGTTCTCTTTGCACTTTATATTCTGTATGACTTGGAAAAGCTGATGACGGAAATCTACAAAATGGATCTGTTTGAGTTTGCCAAAAATATTCTGTTGTTCTATGCCGTTACGGTGGTAGGTTTTGCGGTCCTCACCTATGTTGTTTATGCTTACCGCTACAGCAAGGCAAAAAGAAGTCTTAAAAACTATTATAATAATTTGAGAAAATTAGCATCTATGTATGACAAGAACAATAATTATTGAAAGGCTTATTTATGACTAACTTACTGGAAATCAAGGAACTGATAAAAAGAATTTACAGTAAACAGGAAGTGTTTATTTTGCCTGCACTGAAATTTCTGCTGGCGCTTGTAGTGTTGCTTAGCATTAACCGACAGTTGGGCTATATGGGAAGGATTGACAGGCTGGCTATTGTACTGATAGTATCCTTGCTTTGTTCTTTTCTGCCTATAGGATGCAGTATTCTTTTTTCGGCAATGTTTGTGCTGATGCATTTCTATGCGCTTGCAATAGAAGTAGCATTGGTAGGATTCTGCCTATTCCTGGTTATGTTTCTGCTGTTTTTCCGATTTTCACCCAAAGATTCGGTGGTGGTGCTGTTGACGCCGCTTTGTTTTGGACTGAGGATTCCTTATATGATGCCCTTGGCCATGGGGCTGGTTGGGACACCGGCTTCCGCTGTTTCGGTGGGATGCGGTGTAGTGGTCTATTATCTCATCAGCTTTGTTTCTCTGAATGCAAACTCCTTCAGGGCGCTGGATGAGGGTGAGGCTACGGTCAGGCTGAGAATGGTGATTGACGGAATGCTAAATAACAGGGAAATGATGGTTATGATGGCGGCTTTTGCCTTTACAGTGGTCGTTGTTTATATAATCCGCAGGCTTTCCATAGATCATTCCTGGACGATTGCCATGATAGCAGGAACCATTTTAAATGTTGTAATTTTACTGATGGGAGACCTGATGTATGATATCAATATATCGGTTTTGGCCCTTCTCTTAGGTTCAGTGGTTTCACTGGCGTTGGTTGCTGTTTTGCAATTTTTTGTCTTTAGTGTGGATTACAGCCGCACAGAAAAAGTACAGTTTGAAGATGATGAATATTATTACTATGTTAAGGCTGTTCCCAAGATGGCGGTAGCGGTACCGGCCAAGACAGTAAAAAGAATCAATGCACCTACAGGGCGTTCTACTCATACCAGCAGTGCAAAGCAGCCGATAAGAAACAATATGGGAAGAAACAGTGCAGCACGAAACAGTAGAGGAAGAGGCGGTGTGCCAAGAGTCGGAAGGCAGGCGCCTTCTCGGACAATTTCTACGCAGAATAACGACTCCAATGAAAATTATGAAGAGGTTTAAGGTAGGATAACGTTATATGCAGCAGATTCAGGAATTGGCGAACAATATCATAAGGCGTACAATTCCGGATATGGATATTGTCAGTGCAGTTGAGATCATTATTATCTCATTTCTGATTTATCACATCCTTATCTGGATAAAGAATACCAGGGCCTGGGCGTTGCTTAAGGGCCTTGTTATCATTCTTGGATTTTGGCTGATCGCCGCATATTTTAAGATGAACACCATACTCTGGATGGGACGGAATATCCTGGGGTTTGCGGTGACTGCGTTTATAGTAGTACTGCAGCCTGAATTGCGTAAGGCATTGGAGGAATTGGGAAATAAGGAAATTATCTCCAATGTGCTGCCGTTCTCCGGAGCAAAAGCAGCGGAAAGCGTATTTTCTTCTAAAACCATCAACGAAATTGCCAAGGCCTGTGTGGAAATGGGAAAGGCCAAGACGGGAGCGTTGATCGTCATTGAATGTAAGCAGCCTCTGGGGGATTTTGAGAGAACAGGCATTGCCGTTGATGCGCTGGTGTCCAGCCAGCTGCTCATTAATATTTTTGAACATAATACCCCGCTCCATGATGGTGCGGTGATCATACGGGGAAATCGTGTAGTATCTGCAACCTGTTATCTTCCGCTGTCGGACAATTTGAATCTGGATAAGAATTTGGGAACCAGACATCGGGCCGGAGTAGGTATTTCTGAAGTGACGGATGCGGTTACGATAGTGGTATCCGAGGAAACCGGTAAAATCAGTGTGGCCTATAAGGGTGATTTGACCCGGAACCTGGATGCGGAAGGTTTGAAGGAAGAACTGAAGCTGGCGCAGCCCGGCAACGGTGAGGAAGTGAAGAAGTCTCACAAAATATGGAAGGGAAGGAACAGGGCAGAGAAGCTTGAAAAAGAAAACAAAAATAAAACAAATCTTTCTGAATAACTGGGCGCTGAAGCTTTTTTCCCTGATAGCAGCTTTTTTACTCTGGCTTCTTGTGATCGTGGTCGAGGATCCTGAAGCGGAGAAATCTTTTTATGATATACCGGTTAGGCTGATCAACACGGATGTACTGGAAGAAAATGGGATGGTGTATGAGGTTCTGGATAAAACTGACAGTGTACGAAGCGTTACGGTTACGGCGCCGAAAACAGTTCGGGATGAACTGATATCCTCGGATATTATAGCGGAAGCGGATTTTAGTAAGCTGACTGTCACTAATACAGTTGAAATCAATTTTTATTCCCTGCGTTATAATGACAGGATATCAAATATAACAGGAAGCAATGCAATATTAAAGCTGAATATTGAGGAAAAGAAAACCAGGCGGCTTGCTCTGGAATTGTCAACCACGGGTGCTGTGGAGGATGGCTATATTATCAGCAATCTTTCCGCTGATCAGAACCGAATTGAAGTTTCGGGTCCGGCATCCGTTATCTCCAGAATTGCAACGGCGGGTGCCGTGGTGGATGTAACGGATTCCAACAGCAATATTTCCACTTATGCGGATGTGGTACTGTATGATTCAGAGGGAAAAGTGATAGAAGTCAATAATCTGACTGTAAGTGTAAAGTCAGTTTTGGTGCATGTAGATATTCTGGCTTCCAAGACGGTGCCTGTCCGGTATTATATCATGGGAACGCCTGCTGCGGGTTATCTCTATACGGGAGAGATTTTTGCCGAGCCGGAGAGAGTATTGATTGCCGGGGATTCCAATGTACTGGCGGGGATTCAGGCAATTACGGTATCTGCGGAAGAATTGGATATTACCGGGTGCTCCGAAGATTTGAAAAAGACTGTTGATTTAGAAGAATATTTGCCTGAGGGAGTGCAGTTTGCGGATAAAGGCTTTAATGGTAAAGCAACTATTACGGTGTCCATTGAACCGGAATTTACCAGAGAACTGCGTATTGCAGCCGGGCATATTCGCATTACGGATGTACCGGCCGGATATACCGTGGAATTGGAGAATGAAAGTGCGTCTTATCTCTTCTCTATAAAGGGATTAGAGGAATCAGTAAACAGTCTGGATGTAAATACACTCTATGGCAATATAAGTATGAATACTTTTATGGAGGACCGGAATATAGAAGAATTGGAGCCGGGCACATATTCGGTAGAGGTAGCTTTTACGCTGCCGGGGGATATGGTATCGGTACAGCCGCTAAGAGTAAATATTGTGATCAGTAATCCGGAGGAAGAGTAGAATGGGACGTTTGTTTGGAACGGATGGAGTAAGAGGAATTGCAAATGAGGAACTGACCCCTTTATTGGCAATGCAGTTAGGGCAGGCAGGAGCTTATATACTGACCAGAGAGAAGGCTCATAAACCGACCTTGATGGTTGGCTGTGATACCAGAATTTCCGGTGATATGTTGGCAAATGCACTGATGGCGGGGGCCTGTTCCGTAGGTGCAAACTGTATTTTTGTGGGTGTCATGCCCACTCCGGCGATTGCATACTTAACCAGGAAGTATAAGGTGGATGCGGGAGTTGTCCTTTCCGCTTCCCACAATCCGGTGGAGTTTAACGGTATCAAATTTTTTGACGGCAACGGTTATAAACTGCCGGATGCTCTGGAGGATGAGATAGAAGCCCTGATCAAGAACAATATGCAGGGCGTAAAATTTCCCACCGGGTCCGGCGTAGGTAAAGTAAAGTATCGCACGGATGCAAGGGAGGAATACATTAACCATGCAATGCGGGCAGTACCGGTGGAATTAAAAGGTGTCAAGATCGTAGTGGACTGTGCGGAGGGAGCTTCTTTCTATACCTCGGTGGAAACATTGAAGGAACTGGGAGCTGAAGTAGTGGCCATACATAACAGTCCGGACGGCACCAATATCAATGCAAACTGCGGATCCACCCATATGGAGGAACTGCAGGCCAGGGTGGTATACGAAAAAGCAGACGTAGGGCTGGCGTTTGACGGTGACGCAGACAGATTGCTGGCAGTGGATGCGACGGGAAAAGTAGTTGACGGTGACCAGATCATGGCCATTGTGGGAACCTATATGAAAGATAAGGGGACCTTAAAACAGAATACGATTGTGGCCACGGTAATGAGTAATCTGGGCTTCTTTCTGATGGCGAAGGAGAACGGTATTCTGGCAGAACAGACCAAGGTGGGAGACCGATATGTTCTGGAACGTATGCGGGAAATCGGTGCAAGTCTGGGAGGAGAGCAGTCAGGCCATATTATTTTTCTGGATGAAAATACTACCGGAGACGGTCTGCTGAGTGCCCTGCATCTGCTGGAGGTAATGGTGGATACGGGTAAACCTCTGGCAGAACTGGCGAATGCAATGGAAGTACTTCCTCAGGCTCTGGTGAATGCCAAGGTGGCAAATCACAAAAAGGAGCATTATCTGGAGTATCCCGAGATTGCGGATGCGATTGAAAAGTTGACAAAACAATTTGCGGGAGAGGGCAGGGTGCTGATTCGTCCCTCCGGCACGGAACCATTAGTAAGAGTAATGATTGAGGGTAAAGATAAAGAACTGATTCAGAAGGAAGCGGAGCGGCTGGCCGGCTTGATACAGGATATCATGTTTTAGAAAAAGCTTGTGATTATCCTCGAAAAATGATATATTAAAAAGAGAAGGAAATTGGAGGTAGGCAGCATGGTAAGACAAAAGGTTGTCATCAAGAACCCGACAGGGCTGCATTTACGACCGGCCGGTATCCTGTGTAAGGAAGCAATGAAATTCAAATCGTTGGTCACATTTACATTTAGAGATAATACGGCAAATGCAAAGAGTGTATTAAGTGTATTGGGCGCATGTGTAAAATGTGGGGATGAAGTGGAGTTCACCTGTGAAGGCGAGGACGAGGAAGAGGCGTTAAAGTCCTTGATCGGTGCCATTGAAAGCGGCCTTGGGGAATAAAACAGCAAATATAAAGCAGCAGGCACAGCCTGCTGCTTTTCGTTTGATTAATGCGTATCCTTATTTATAGATAGGCTCACGTCCCTCTTGTGCGACACCGATATAGGTGTGACCGGTATTCAGCTGAATCTCGTTACCGTCCAAGTCGTAATATCTGGTAGGCGCATAATCGCTTTCTTTGGTCCATGTGATGGGGATGCCACGGCCTTGCGTGAAATAATAACCGCTGCGACCGGAATCATGTACTTGGAAAATCAAGTATCCTTTATCGTCCCGTTTTTCCCAATAGGTATCCTGGATGATGATGTTGGTGAAGGCGAGCTGCTCACCCGTTATCACATCAATCTGTTTATCTCCGTATAAATATTTCCAATACGTGCCGGTCTCTTCATCATAAGTGAAGGAGGTTTTTGTAGTCGTAAAAATCTTGGATAGGTCCACTTCGGTTGCTTCAAAGGAGCCCTTTGCGTCTTCCAGAGTGTTGGGCTCGGAAGCAGGAGCAAAATTGAAGTGATTGGGCTCGTAATAAGCATCCCTGTGCTCCATCTGATAACCCAGCTTATTAATCTGCTCCACCAGTTTTTCGCCGTTGGTAAAACCGTTGTGAATATTGGCGGTGGGGTTGGAGTTGGTAGGATTGTTCTGATCCCAGCGATAAAACGCATTGCTGCCGACTGCGGGGGCCACTGCATTACCGCCGCCCACTGTAGCGCCACTCAAGTTGTTTACATCACTTCTGTTTACCACATCCGCCAAATAGAAAGGACCGCCCCAGTGAACCAGGAAAGAATCCCATTCCATACTCCAGTATGCGTAATAATCACGGCAGCTTCTGATATTGCCAATCTGCTCCAACTCCTGCCAGTCTTCGATGATACCCATCTGACGGGACATTCCGCCCTCTTCCATACATTCGTATAAAACGCCGGCAAGTCCGATGCCGTATTGGGGCTGGGAGCCTTTGTCAGTGGGGAACATAACCGCAATGGGACGGATATTAGCCACATCCCCGTCTATCCATTCATTGGTCAGGGAACTGCGCACCATTCCTTCGGCGGGAGGAACCTCCGACAAAGTATCTTCCGGAACTGTTTCCGTTTCTTCAGGAGCAGTGGACTCCCCGCCTATGGGTTCTGCCAGATCATCGGGATGTACCGAAGTCTGCTTATCTCCGCCGCAGGCACTTAAAAGCAAAATTGCTGCAAGGGATAAGGACAGAATTAATTTATTTTTTTTCATTTTAACTCCTCTCTTTCGTCAAAATCCATCATGAATGATTATAACACACTGCATACCATAAAGGCAATGAGAATACCTAAAATGGCTCCAATTGCCACCTGTAGCGGAGTGTGTCCTACAAATTCCTTCAGCTTGTCCTGGGGAGACATATCACTGCCCATATCCGCAAAGACATCCAGCATTTCATTGAGGATTTTGGCCTGAATGCCCGTTTCCCTGCGAACTCCTATGGCATCGTACATGACAATGAGTGCCAAAATCAGAGAAATGGCAAATTCAAAGCTGGAAGGTCCATAGAGAATGCCGGCGGATGTTGCCAGGGCGCAGACTGTGCAGGAATGGGAACTTGGCATACCGCCGCTGCCAACCAATCGCTCTGCAATAAATTTTTTGGTAAATAACGTATGTATCAATGTTTTTAATATCTGTGCGGTCAGCCAGCCTGAAACTGCGCACACAAATATTTTGTTGGAAAACATTTCTATTAAAAAATTCATAGGCAACCTCACTTACATCGTTCAGTATATCACCACTTTCTGCGGTATTCAAGAGGCGTTAGATTTTCATACTGTTTAAATACTTTGATAAAGTAGGAGGAGGTTTGAAAACCGCAGGATAAGGCAATGCTTTCTACACTTTCTTTGGAAAAACGGAGCAGGGATTTTGCTTTTGTCAGCCGTCTGCTGGTTAAATCATTTTGAATGGTAGTGCCGAACAGACGCTTATATTCCCGCAGTAAATGATATTTGCTGATATAAAAGGCCTCCGAAAGTCTGTCAAGGGAAATTTTTTCCGCATAGTGGCTTTCCAAATATTCCCGAATGTTACGGAATTTGTCGGGGATCGCCGCATTACCGGAACCCTGAAATACATCCAAAAATATTTGGGAAATCAGATCGGTGAGATAGCGATGGCATAATAGGTCGGAAAGCGCATCGTCGGACTGCTGCAGTTCAAAGAGTAATTGCAGGATTTCCTGATAAGGAGCCAAGGAAGGGGGAGTAAATACCGGACGTCCGTCCCTTTTTTGATACAGACGGTAAAAAGCATCGGCCTGGGGACCGTGAAAATGTACCCACATCAAAGACCAGGGAGACTCTCTGCTGCTTTCATGGGAGTAGGGAACCCGGCAGTTAATAAACACGCAGTCTCCTGCCTGCAAGACATGGCGGTTTCCGTTTAAGACCACTGAGCCGCAACCCTTCGTCACAATAAAAAACAGACAGGATTCCAATTGTTCGCGCCGGCTGATATGAGGCTCCACACTTTTTAAGGTGCCTGCTTCCTGTACATATAGGTAATGGGCTTTGGTATAGGCGGAGGGCGTTGTCAAAATACGTTCTGAAGCGGAACCGGGCATGTTATATCTCCTCTAAAATAGCAATATTTTACAATTAAAAAGCAATAAAGTAGATTGATAAGGCTATTATACAATAGTATACTCGTTTTGAAAATAGGAAATAAAGTAATATTTTTGAATGAGAGGATAACGATGAGTAATTTAAAAACAAGGAAAAAGCGGGCGCTGATAACCGGGGTGACAGGACAGGACGGTTCCTATCTGGCAGAATTTCTGTTGGAGAAGGGATATGAGGTTCATGGGATCATTCGCCGGCACAGTTTGGAGAATCTGGACAGATTGGATAGTATCCTGCATTCGGAAGTTAATAATAAGGATTTTTTTCTGCATTACGGAGATTTAACCGATTCCAGTTGTCTACTGCGTCTGGTGGCAGAAATTCAGCCGGCGGAGGTATACAATCTGGCAGCCCAGTCCCATGTGGGAATCTCTTTTGAGGTGCCGGAGTATACGGCAGAAACCACCGGTCTGGGTACGTTGCGGCTTTTGGAGGCATTACGGATCTGGGGTGGTGAATGCAGGCTTTATCAGGCCTCTACCTCTGAACTGTTCGGAGGCTTACCGGGGACTGCACCGCAGAGTGAAGCAACGCCTTTCTACCCTAAGAGTCCCTATGGAGCGGCAAAGCTGTATTCTTATTGGATAACTGTCAATTACAGAGAGGCATATGATCTGTTTACCTGCAATGGCATTCTGTTCAATCATGAGTCCCCCAGAAGGGGAGAAAATTTCGTGACGCGCAAGATTACTTTAGCCATTGCCAATATTGCGGCAGGCAGACAAAAGAAGCTGTCGTTAGGTAATCTGGATGCCAAGAGGGATTGGGGATTTGCCGGTGATTATGTCCGGGGTATGTGGCTGATGCTGCAGCAGGAGAAACCGGGAGACTATGTGCTGGCAACCGGAGAAACACACACCGTAAGAGAATTTGTGGAAGAAGCATTGGAAAATCTTGGCATTACCATCCGCTGGGAAGGAAGAGGGATTGATGAAAAAGGATATGACGCACGGAGCGGATCTTTGCTTGTAGATGTAAATCCCATATATTATCGTCCCGCGGAAGTGGAGGAATTATGGGGTGATCCCCATAAGGCCGAAGAGGAGCTTGGCTGGCATGCGGGTACGAGTTTCAAAGAACTGGTAAAAATGATGATGGAAGCAGATCTGAAAACAGTTACCGGGCTGTGCTGTGAAGAATATCGTAACAGCAAAGGGCAGGACTAAGCCCGGAACCAATGTAAAAACGAAGGGATCGATCATGGAAAAAACGGATAAAATTTATGTGGCGGGACATAGAGGGTTGGTGGGGAGCGCCATTGTACGCAGGCTAAAGGAAAAGGGATATAGCGACCTGGTCATGAGAACCCACGGGGAACTGGATCTGACAGAACAGGCTGCTGTACGAGCTTTTTTTGAGAAAGAACGTCCTGATATTGTGATTCTGGCTGCGGCCAAAGTAGGAGGTATTCATGCCAACAGTATAGCACCCGCAGAATTTGCTTATGAAAACATGCAGATACAGTGCAATGTCATTAAATGCGCCCATGACTATCAGGTTAAAAAACTGCTGTTTCTGGGAAGTACCTGCATTTATCCGCGGATGGCACCCCAGCCCATTGCGGAGGAGGCGTTGCTTGGAGGACCGTTAGAGGAAACCAACGAGGCCTATGCCATTGCAAAAATAGCGGGACTAAAGATGTGCCAATATTTTAAACGGCAGTACGGGGATAATTTTATCAGCTGTATGCCCACGAATCTATATGGGCCGGAGGATAATTATGACCTTAAGGGTTCCCATGTCATGCCTGCGATGATTCGTAAGTTTCATGATGCGAAAATAGCGAATGCACCCTATGTGGAACTGTGGGGGACGGGAGCACCCCTGCGGGAATTTTTGTATGTGGACGATATGGCGGATGCCTGTGTATTTTTACTGGAAAACTATGACGGTGAGCAGCATGTCAATATCGGTACGGGACAGGAGATTTCCATAAAGGAATTGGCGGAAACAGTGAGACAGGTGGTTGGGTTTGCCGGGGAAATCCGTTGGAACAGCAATATGCCAGACGGAACGCCCAGAAAATTGACGGATGTAAACAGACTTCATGTTTTGGGATGGACACATAGAGTACAGCTGCAGGAGGGAATCCGGCTGGCCTATGACTGGTTTTGTAAAAACGTGGAGAAAGCGAGATTATGAAAGTATACGGAATCATTATGGCTGGAGGCGGGGGGACCCGTTTCTGGCCTTTAAGCCGCAAGGCGCTGCCCAAGCAGTTTTTAAATTTAACAGGTCGGGATATACTGGTAAATGAAACTTTCGACAGACTGGCCGGGCTTATGGAAAAAGAGAATATCTTTGTAATTACGAATACGATCTATGCGGACAAAACTCTGGAGCTGATGAAGGGACGGATCATGGAAGACCATATTTTAAAGGAGCCGGCAGCCCGTAATACCGCAGCATGTATCGGTTATGCCGCTATGGAAATCATGAAAAAACAGGGGGATGGCGTTCTGTGCATTGTGCCCTCGGATCATTATATCCGCCAGGAGGCTCTTTATACACAGATTCTTCAACAGGGAATTGCACTGGCAGAGGAGAAAGATTTTTTGGTTACCATAGGAATTGCACCTACCTATCCGGCTACCGGCTACGGTTATATTAAAAGCAGTGCAGCAAAAAATGCGGAAGGGGTTGCGGCAGCATATCGTGCGGTTGAGGAATTTGTGGAAAAACCTTCGGAAGTGGTGGCCGGGGAATATTTACGCGCCGGAGGTTACTCGTGGAACAGCGGTATTTTCATCTGGAAGGCTTCGGTTATTCTGCAAGCTTTCGAGAAGCTGTTACCGGATATCTATGACTGTCTGGTAAAAATCGGGGAAGCGATAGAGTGTGGAGAAGAGGCCCGGGTTTTGGAGGAGGTCTATCCCGGGATTCCCAAACTTTCCATTGATTATGGAATTATGGAACGGGCGGATAATGTAGTGATGTTGGAGGGAGCGTTTGGCTGGAATGATGTGGGAAGTCTGGATGCCTTAGCGTTACTGCATGATACGGATGCATGGGGCAATGTAGGTGTGGGAAGCCATATTTTTATGGACACGGAGGGCACAATCTGCTATTCTAAAGATAAATTAATTGCGGCTTCCGGAGTGAAAGATTTAATCATTGTGGAGGCCGAGGATGCGATCCTTGTATGCCGCAAAGAAAAAGCACAGGAGGTCAAAAACCTGGTGGAGTTTTTGAAGGCAAACGGGAAAGAACAGTATCTTTAGCGAAATGCGCAAGAAGGGATAGGCAGAAAATGAAGCTGTTAAGTGTAATTGTGCCTTGTTATAACGAAGAGGAAAACGTTCCTTTTTTTTATGAAGAATTTCTGAAAAATGAGGACTTCTTTCGGGAGAAAGAAATAACCTGGGAAATCCTGTATGTGGATGACGGTTCAAAGGATGCAACCGTGGCGGCAGTGAAAAAACTGCACGCCAATGACGAGAGAGTGCATCTGCTTTCCTTTTCCCGGAATTTTGGGAAAGAGGCGGCCATGTATGCCGGATTGCAGAAATCCAGGGGAGATTATATTGTGATCATGGATGCGGATCTGCAGGATCCCCCTTCCTTGCTTCCCCAGATGTTTTCTTGCCTGGAGGAGGGTTACGATTCGGTGGCTACCAGACGGGTGAGCCGTAAGGGAGAGCCTCCCGTCCGCTCCTTTTTTGCCCGTAGGTTTTATCGGCTGATGAAGCGTATTTCCAGAACGGAAATCATGGACGGTGCAAGAGATTACCGGTTGATGACCAGACAGATGGTAGATGCCATCCTGGCGATGCCGGAGTATAACCGATTTACCAAGGGTATTTTTGGCTGGGTAGGATTTAAAACCAAATGGCTGGAATTTGAAAATGTGGAAAGGCGAAAGGGAGAAACCAAATGGAATTTTTGGAAGCTGCTGTTGTATTCTATTGACGGCATCACTGCTTTTTCTACGGCGCCCCTTTCGTTTGCAGCGGTTATGGGAATTCTTTTCTGTGTATTGGCGTTTATCCTGATCGTATTTATAGTGGTCCGTACGCTGATATTTGGGGATCCGGTGTCCGGCTGGCCTTCCATGGTATGTATTATGTCATTGATCAGCGGGGTACAGCTTTTCTGTTTGGGCATTGTAGGGCAGTATCTTGCCAAGACATATATGGAGGTAAAACAAAGACCGATATATCTCTTGAAGGAGGAGTTGTAACGTTTAAATAAGCAAGGAAAGCTCTTTTCTAGTTCCTTAAGTTATGCTAGGATATAAGTGCAGCCGCATGGAAAGCAGCGCACATGCTCACAGAAAGGAGTTAGTGAATGGATATTGCTGTAGTAAATGATATAGATCTGGAAATCTATACCACTGAAGTAATGCTCGATATAGGGGTTCCCGCGCATCTGAAAGGTTACTATTATCTGCGTGATGCTATTATGATGACAGAAAAAGATGCGGAAGTTGCGACAAGCGTAACAAAACTGATGTATCCGGCTATTGCAAAACGCTACAAGACAACCGATCAGAAAGTGGAACGAGCAATACGAAACGCAATTGAGATTTCATGGAACAGAGGGAATGCACAGACCTTTGCCAAGCTTTTCGGGTATTCTTTGCAGGATGGCAGACAAAGACCGACTAACAGTGAATATATTGCAAGAGTAGCGGATAAAATACGTTTGGATATAAAGGCAAGGTAAGTAGGCAGCAAACA
This sequence comes from Lachnospiraceae bacterium, assembly GCA_022510705.1. Classification (GTDB taxonomy): domain Bacteria; phylum Bacillota; class Clostridia; order Lachnospirales; family Lachnospiraceae; genus Acetatifactor. Next base: position 8,314 of record JAFLSX010000018.1, on the reverse strand, counting down.
ATAGGAAACAGGCAGGCTGTTATGAAATGCGGCTGATACGGTACAGCAGGAAGGATTCTTCCTGCTGTATTACGTTGTACTTCTTCTAAAAATATGATAAAATTGGTAAAATACTATTTGGAGGAATAAAGTGTTGAAGAGTGTGTGCAAAACCATTCCCGATAGAGTAGTTGAATGCAGCCTGATCGTAATCGGGTTGGCGGAAGCTGCGCATTTGTCGGCACTTTTTCTGGGACTTTCTTTTAGTGTCTGTACTGTTATACTGGCGGTATTGTTATCAGGCGGTGTTCTCTGGAATGTGTGGACTGCTTTTCGGCATCGCAAACAGGAGGGCACATCCTTGGGACAGGAGGAAAAGTCCTTCTGCAAATTGCTGCAGGATTATCCGGGCTGGTTATTGCTGCTGGCCGGAATTATCATATTGCAGGCAGTATGGTATTATTGGGCGCATATGCCCTATTTGAAGAATGATATCACAGGCGAAATGGTGCAGACCATGCTGGCATCGGACCGTATCTATGAGGTAAATCCGCTGACGGGTCAGGCCTTTCAGGATGGAATGCCCATGCGCCTGAAAATATTGGTGTTGCCCACATTGTTTGCTGCTGTCTGCAAATGGACGAAAATCCCGGTGATGCTGTTTTGCTATAGTGTGGTGCCCTGCGCGGTATTGTTATTAAGCTATACCGTGTATCTGGGCTGGGCAGAATATCTGTTTCCACGGGAAGGGAAAAAGCGTATTTTGTTTTTGCTTTTTACAACACTTATCTTTCAGTTTGGGGCATACAGCCTGCCCATGGACGGATATACACTTTTCTTTGGAGGGTTTCAGGGAGAAGCTTTGAGAACGGGTATTATCCTGCCCTATGCCCTGTTGTGCTGCTTAAGACACAGATGGAGGGGCGTAATACTTTGCCTGCTTGCTGAGATATGCGTAGTATGGACCTTTTACGGATTGGGTTATACGGCGGTCATGGTGGCTCTCTATGGCGGAGTCAGACTGCTGTGTTTTTGGATAAACGGGAGGAAAGAATAATGGCACGGCTGGAGGGACAGTATTTGATGCTGTTCATGGCATCACTTCTTTTGATTTGGCTGACAGAAAAAGAAAATAAAAAAGAATTAGATTTCTTTTCACTGACGATGCTGTTGCTGCTTCTTTTTCCATGGACGGCAGGACTGCTGGTTCGCTATCAGACCGCATTTTACAGTCCTCAAAATTTATGGAGGCTGCTTCCTCTGACGGCCGTTTCCGCCTATGGTTTGGTGCTGGCGGAAACAAAAATGCTGGCTGCCGCCACACAGGCAGGAGGGCTCCGGCTGCGGGCCGAAAAAAAGAGACGCTTATACGAGGTATTGGTTGTGGCAGCATTGGCGGTGTTTTTGTTTCTTTGCGGAACGCTTTCCCTCGGCAGAACCGTGACGGAAGAAAAACAGCGCTTGGACGGCCTTCCCGAGGAGGCGGCAATTCTCACCTATCTGGATATTCCAGAAGATGATTGTATCTATTTGCTTGCGCCGGATGAGGTTAGCGCCTGGGCAAGAATATATAACGGTAACTTGTTACTTCCTTACGGAAGGGATCTCTATGAACCGGAACTGTCGGCGTATCTTTTTGATACCTATGATGAGGAAATGCTGTTGCTCCATGACTGGGTCAACACCGGTCTGAATATATGGGAAAACGAGGAGCAGGAAAAGTATGCGGAGGCGGATTTTTTAAACTACTGCGCGGAAGCAGGCTATCATTATCTGATCTTTTCCTATGAGCGTTACAATGGCGTACTGGCGGAGGCACTTGCAGAGCAGGACGCATATCGGGAGAATTACACAACCCGACTGCCCTATGTGATTTACGAACTACAATAAGGAGAGCAAAGCGTGGAAGATAAGGTCAGTATTATTGTACCGGTTTACAATGCGGAAAAGTATATATCGGAAACGATAGCTTGTGTCAAAAACCAGACATATGCCAATTGGGAATTATTACTGGTTGACGACGGCTCCACTGATGCAAGCAGACAGGTGATCGAGGAACTGCTCTTACAGGAACCGGATGAGCGCATCAGACTTTTGATAAAGGAAAACAGCGGCGCTGCAGACACCAGAAACGCAGGCCTGAGAGAAACATCCGGAAGATATATTGCGTATTTGGATGCCGACGATTTATGGCAGAAGGATAAATTGGAAAAGCAGCTGGCATTTATGCGAGATAAAGAGGCGGCTTTTTCCTTTACCAACTATGAATTTGCGGATGAATCCGGTATAGGGACAGGAAAGGTGGTAAAGGTGCCGCAGACTCTCACTTACAAGCAGGCACTGAAAAATACTACCATTTTTACTTCTACGGTGATGTTTGATACCAAAAAAATAACAAAAGAGCAGCTAGTCATGCCGATTATCAAAAGTGAGGATACCGCTCTATGGTTTAAGATATTGCGTCAAGGATATACGGCTTATGGCTTAAATGAAAATCTGGTTCGTTACAGAAGAGTGGGCGGTTCCTTATCTTCCAATAAGCTGGAGGCTCTGCGGCGCATTTGGAATCTGTACCGAAAAGCGGAGGGGCTCTCTCTTCCCTACAGTGCGTACAATTTCTGTTTTTGGGCGGTGCGTGCAGTGAAGAGAAGATTATAGGCATTGCTGGATATCCGGGCTTATGCTATACTGTTCGCAAAGGGCAAAGTGAAGCAACCAGGCTCTGCCTAAACTTTTTGGAGTTATGGAAAATTAACAGAAGGATGAGGGTTTAAAATTGCGTAAATTGGAATCCTTTAAGCGTTTGATTCTGCTGTGCCTATCCGGCATATGCCTGGCGGGGCAGATCGGTATCTATGCTTACTACTGGTATACAAGCTATTATGAAAGTGTCAAAGTGTACTTGCAATTTTGGGAGAGAGGACACTGGCTGATGATTGCCATCTATGGGGTTTTGTTGTTCTTCTTTTCCAATATGTATGGCGGTATGCGAATTGGCTATCTGAAAAATGTTGAAATTATTTTTTCCCAGCTTTTGGCAACCCTGATCGTAGGTGTTATTACATACGGTCAGATTTCCCTGATGGTACGCTGGCTCTTTGATGTGCCAACCTATGTGAGCATGCTGGTATTGCAGGCGTTCTGGATCATTATTTGGATCAATATATCCAGTCTGTTGTATAAGAATATGTTTCCACCCAGAAAACTGCTGTTAATACATGGTGACAGACCCATTGAGGATATTTTGGAGAAGTTTAAAAGCCGAAAGGATAAGTTTGAAGTCTGTAAATGTATGCATATCCGGGAAGGAGTGGAAGTTATCCGCAAGGAAGCACTGGAGCGTTATGATGCAGTGGTGCTTTGGGACATTTCCGTAGAGAGCAGAAATCAGATTTTAAAATTCTGCTATGGGCAGTCCATCCGGACTTATATCATGCCCAAGATTCCGGATGTGATTTTAAAGGGGGCGGAGGAACTGCATTTGTTTGATACGCCCCTGTTACTCACCAGAGAGTATTCCCTTACCATAGAACAGCGTTTTATAAAGCGCTGCATCGATTTGGTTTTTGCCCTGCTCTTATTTGTCATTACCTCTCCATTTATGTTGCTGACCGCATTGGCGGTAAAGCTGTATGACGGAGGGCCTATATTGTATAAACAGGTGCGTTGTACGGTGGGTGGCAGAGAATTTCGGATATTGAAGTTCCGCAGTATGAGAGTGGACGCGGAAAAGGACGGAGTAGCAAGGCTGGCCTCCAAGGGGGATGCCCGCATCACTCCGGTGGGAAAATTTATCCGTAAGGTGCGGCTGGACGAGCTGCCCCAGCTGATCAACATCATAAAAGGGGATATGTCTTTTATCGGCCCCAGACCGGAACGGCCGGAGATTATTGCCCGCTATCAGGAGGTAATGCCGGAATTTTGCTATCGTATGAAAGTGAAGGCGGGATTGGCGGGTTATGCCCAGGTATACGGTAAATACAATACCACACCCTATGACAAGCTGAAACTGGATTTGGCTTACATCGAAAATTATTCCATCTGGCTGGATTTAAAGCTGATGTTACTGACGGTAAAAGTACTTTTGTGGCCTGACAGTACAGAGGGAGTGGAAGATAATCAGATCACTGCCCTGAAGAAGGAGAGGGAAGACCACGGTGAATAAGGACAGACAGCATTTGCTTGTGGGGATTCTATAGTGACTTTTTAAGATAAAGATGGTATAATCATTCTGCTAGCGCAGAAATCACCTGTAACATTGGAGGTTTTTATGTTAAATAATAAAGCGATTTTGGTGACCGGAGGAACAGGATCCTTTGGTAAAGCGTTTACCAGATATGTATTGGAACATTATGATCCCAAGAAGATCATTATTTATTCCAGAGATGAGTTTAAACAGTTTATCATGCAGAATGAGTTCAAACAGTATGCGGATAAGCTGCGGTTTTTTATCGGAGATGTAAGGGATAAGGATAGGTTAAAAAGAGCATTTGAAGGTGTGGATTATGTGATCCATGCAGCCGCTTTAAAACAGGTGCCGGCCTGTGAATATAATCCTGCAGAAGCCATCAAAACAAATATTAACGGCGCACAGAATGTGATTGACGCGGCACTGGATTGCGGCGTGAAAAAAGTAGTAGCTCTTTCTACGGACAAGGCTGTCAATCCGGTGAATTTATACGGAGGTACCAAGCTGGTATCCGACAAGCTCTTTATTGCTGCAAATGCCTATGCCGGCAATAAGGATATTTGTTTTTCCATTGTCAGATACGGAAATGTGGCCGGCAGCAGGGGGTCTGTAATTCCTTTCTTCCACAATCTTCTTAAGCAGGGAAAAACGGAGTTGCCCATAACCGATTATCGAATGACCCGTTTCTGGATCAGTCTGCGTCAGGGAGTAGAGTTGGTCATTAAGGCGTTAGAGGAGGCAAAGGGAGGAGAGACCTTTATTTCCAAGATTCCGTCTTTCAAGATTACGGACTTGGCTCAAGCTATGTGCCCCGGCTGCGCTATGCCGGAGGTGGGTATCAGAGAAGGCGAGAAACTTCATGAAATCATGGTGACGGTGGAGGATTCCCTCACTACATACGAATATGATAAACATTTTATTGTGTATCCGCAAATGGTGTGGAGTGAGAGCCGCAAGGCGGTACCGACGGGTAAAAAGGTTCCGGAAGGCTTTTCCTACACTTCCGGCAACAATACCGAATGGTTATCGGTGGAGCAGATTCAGGAATTGATCAAATCTGTAGATCTGGAAAAGTAAAAAAGCTGCCGTAAGCAATGAACTGACCTCTCAAATCAGATGATATAACCCCCCTTAAGTAGACATGAGAAAATCTACTAAAGGGGGTTTTTTACGGAACAGTCAAATAACTTTTAAAATCACATTCCGCCAGCCAGGCGTTCATTTGGTTCAGAATCGTCTCGTAATTTTCTGTGGTTAATTCATAGGGACAACCTTCTTCGGCAAACCACAGAGTCATCTGGTCATTCATTTCATGGCTATAGTGCGTATAATCGGTGTAGTTATCCAAATTGATAATAAAGTCATACTGGTTTTGAAAATAATATACTCTGACATTGGGGTAGGTAAGTAACTCTTCTATAATTTGTTTTTCACCGGCAAGCTCGGCCGCCAGACTGCCGTCCGCATAACGCGAATACCAGTACAGGATACTGTAAGGCGGAAAGAATGCGACAAACTCCGTATCCGGCATTGCCTCAATATAGGGAAGAATGCATTTTTGCATATTTTCTTTAATATTGCTCTGATAGCTGTCCGATGGTAGCGGTTCGGCAAAGATTGTAGGTTGTTCATAGTTGGCCATTACCCATTCGGCACTGTAGATCATATAAGGCCAGTTCCAGTATGCTTCATTTAAAGGGGTGTCTTCCCGCTGGATCTGAGGAGCTAAAATGTAATCCAGAAGGACATCTTTATTTAAAAGATAAAAAATATCGTTTAAATATGAGTCATCATACAGATAGTCGGGAATTCCGTAGGCAGTGACACCGTAGGGAGCTTTGTAGGTATAAATATCTATGCACAGAAAGACATGGCTGACCTCGTTTGGACTTTGTACCACTAATTGCATAATATTATCAATATCGCTAGGGTAAGCGCCGTTGTAGGAGAGCTTTACGGTATTTAAACCCATGACTTTTGCAAAAAGATCGGTATCGAAATTTACAGTCATGGAAGAACCCAGAATGACGCTGTCATAGTCAAAATTTTTAGCAATACCGGGATTCTGAGTAAGCTGATTGTCGATGATGTAATGCATCCCCTTCAAGGGTTTGTGGTAATGGAAGAAAGGATCTATCACTACGGTCAAAGTTGCGGAGATGATCATGATCAATATAAAACATATAAGAAGTGTGCGGATATATCTTTTGTATTTTATGTTCATGGGACGTTTACTCCTTATGTAGTGAGATACTTAAAAGTTAAAATATAAAAAGGTGCTGACTCCGGATAAAGACAATACACACCATACGCCTAAGACAGTCAGACTTAAGGTGTTTATAAGTCCCGGTCTGTGACTGCTTTCCGTTTCATGCAGATTGCGACAGGCAAAAATAAGTACAAGTGCCACGGCAGTTATGCCGAACATGCAGTAATAGGAAGCATAGGGCAGTGCATCCAAATGGAAAAACTTAATAATGTACCAGAATTCATGCAATTGAAAGTATCCGGCTAACTCTGCATAAATATGGGTTCCGCGAAATGTAAATATATTCCTCAGCATATAACCTGCTTGAGAAAGGGATTCCGCCCGAAACAGCGTCCAGCTGATGTTCAGAAAAAGGAAGGTCAGTAGAATACCGAACATTTTTAAAACGGGCTGTGCTTTGGGGTGTGAGAGCGCCTGCGGGATGAAACGGGACTTTAATATACGCCATAGCCGCGTCAGCACAGAGAACACGCCATGCAGCAGACCCCACAGTAAAAAGGTCCAACCGGCACCGTGCCAAAGGCCGCTGATACAAAAAACAAACAGCACGTTGAGGCAGGTGCGCAGGATTCCCCTTCGGTTTCCGCCCAGAGGAATATAAATATATTTAGTGAAAAAACGAGTCAGAGTGATATGCCATCTGTCCCAGAATTCCAAAATACTGGCAGATTTATAGGGCGAGAGAAAGTTGACGGGAATTTGAATGTTGAACATTCGGCCAATGCCTCTGGCCATATCGCAGTAACCGCTGAAATCAAAATAAAGCTGCAGGGTGTAAAAAAGTGCAACAAGGAAGGTGTTGAGTCCGTCCAGCGCTGTATAATGTTGAAATCCCCAGTATACAGCCTGTCCGAAGGTATCAGCCAGCAGCACTTTTTTGCCAAGGCCCAGTATGAAGATGCGGAGCCCGAAATAGAAGTTTTCAGCAGAAAGCCGCTTCTTTGAAATATCGCTAAATTGGGGAAGCATCTCCTCGTGGCTGACAATGGGACCAGCAATGAGTTGAGGAAAAAAGGAGACAAAGAGGGCATAATCCAGAGGTTTTTGTCTGTCTACCGAGCCCTTTGCACTGTCCGCCAAAAAACCAATCTGCTGAAAGGTAAAGAAACTGATACCTAACGGCAGCAGGACTCCGCTGACGGAAATATGTGATCCCGTCAGACCATTGATGGTTTCTATTACAAAATCGAAATACTTGAAATAATACAGAATACAGATGTTGAGCAGTATGCCTGCAAAAGCGGTAAACCGGGTGTGGAATCGGTGTATCAGCAGTAAATGGCATATATAGTTAAGTGCAATGCTGCAGAGGAGTATCCACAGATAGGATAAGTGAAAATAAGCATAGAACCACAGTGACATACCCACCAAAAAGAGCTTGCCCAATTCATAGCATTTAAAATGGTTCAATACAAAATATCCTGCCAGCGCAAGAGGTAAAAAGAGAAAGATAAAAATATAGGAATTAAACAGCATATTCTGCCTCCCGATTCTGCTAAATACAGATTAGCAAAAATTGCAAATAGAGTCAATTTATAATGCAAAATACAGGGCTGGCAGAATGGGAAGTTCTGTGGTATACTGTATGGAAGATATTAGTAAATATTTTTACTAAAAGCATATGAAATATTTTTACTATGTTAGACTTTTAAAAAAGCATTGGTGTGGTAAAGATATGGATTATGTAATTCGAATGAGAAATCTGCGGGAGGACAATGATAAGACCCAGCAGCAGATAGCAGAAGTACTGGGAACTTCGCAGACGATGTATTCCAGATATGAGCGGGGGATCAATGAAATGCCTATCAGGTGTTTATTGACTTTGTGCAAGTATTACCATGTCTCGGCGGATTATCTGCTGGGGCTGTCTGATAAGT
>JAFLSX010000017.1 GCA_022510705.1 Lachnospiraceae bacterium | reverse complement strand
ACCATAATTTATTCCTCCTTGAATTTAAGGCCGCTTCCATGCGGCTCATTTTTTGCTGAAACGCTTCCCGTCAGTCGTACGCTCTGCCAGAAAACATTTCGTTAATTTGTTCGTGATTTGACTCACTTGTATTATATATCGGAGCTTTCTCCCAATACTTAACCCCTAAATATTATTTTTTTAATTTTTTTGTAATGTCTTATTTTCTCTCCCTGATTTCCGGATATTCCCGCAGGACCAGCTGTCGGTTCTCCTCATAATGCCACAAACTCGGTATTCCACAGGCGTGGATTGTCCACGCCGGGTTCTGCGTAGGAACCACGATCCGATATCCGGCTCTGCGAAACTCCATGCATTGGGACACATCATAAAAATCCCAGCCTTTGAAAATATCCTCCCTCCAGGGAATATCATACTGGGTGGCAATGAGAAGTCCGTCCACTACCTCCACTTCCCGTATCCCCTCCTGCAACCGCTCAAAACTTTTCAAACTGTCTTTCATCATTTCTTCCAGACGATAGAAATCCCCGCATCTTTGCCCGTGCCACATGACACCATCCTTGGACAATTCCTCTGTACCGATCATCCCCACGATGCCAATATCCTCGTCTTGTTTAAAGATATCCACAATCTTTTCGATAAAGCGGGGTTCTGTGATAAAGGTATCATGATGAATATAAACTTTATATTTAGCGTTGGATGCCTGCATACCCTCATTGTAGCCGGCCGCAATGGAGGAAGCTCCCTCAATTGCCAGCACCTCCATCTCATATCCCTCCGGTATCTGCAGAAGATTCAGATAAAGCATGCATTCCTGTGCAAATTGTTCATTGTTTGTACAAAAAATAAAACATACCTTCTTATCATTGCATTTATTGGGATATTGCATTTTCCAGTTCTCCTATCAATTCCTGTATCTCCATACTCGGACTTTGCATTTGTTTCAGGCACTCATATGACTGTTCCAGATTACCCTCCTCCAACCAACAGTCCGCCAGTTCCAGTAATATTTCTTCATTCCCGGGATAGGTCTCCCTTCCATACTGCAATAAAAATCGGGCTGTCGTGATTTGCTCTTTCTCTTTTAACAATCCGGCCAATTTTAGGATGTTTTGTTCTTTGCAGGCGGTTTCCCTCATAATAAGTCTATAGAGTGCAATCCCACTGACCCGATAAGCTATCAGATCATCCACTGCCTGTTCATAATATTCTACAGGCATGGGGGTTTCCAACCGCAGCAGACCGAACTGCACGGTCAAATATTTCTGTTCCAGAGTTTGCAGAGAGTCTACTTTATAAAAAATGTCCTCCCAAATCCCTGCTTCCACAAGCTTCTTTTTTTCGTCAGCCCATATCTCACAGAACACCGCCAGCATACTCAGCTGAGTGTCTTTAATGTGCAATTTTTTAAAGTCCTCTGACTTCGCCTGCCAAAGTATCAGTTCTTTTATTTTCTGAAAGTCCAGATTATTTAATTTCCCATCTATCTCCGAACGCAAGGCTTTCAATTCTTCATATTGCTGCTGTAATCCCATAATCATCCCTTTACCTTTTCTGTATTTTCAAATAATATGGGAATCCGGGCTTCAAAAGTATGTTCCCGCCGCACCTTCTCGCAACCGTTTTTCGCAATCTCCTGCCTCTCCCGCTCATGCGACAGATAATATTCCACCTTGTCCATCAGATTGTCCATACTGCTATAATAGACAAAATCCACATCCGGTTCAAAGAAATCAAGAAAATCCTCCTGATAGTTTGTGAGCAGAAAACCTCCGCTTCCCATGATGTCAAATGCCCGCAGGGGAATGCCGCTCTTGATGCTGCGCAGGGTGATGTTTAAATTGATCTTGCTGCCGTAAAAGATCCGGGACGCCTCCGTATAGTAGTCCACCGGACCGTGATTGGTACAGCCCCCACAGGTGTAGCTTCTGTCGTTGGTGTAGAGATGAAGGGGGTATTTTCGTGATAGCAGCCGGATGATTTCCTCACGCTCCATAGCTGTCACCTGACGGAGCAGAAAATAGTTACTGTAAATATATTCCTGTGACTCCACGCCGTCATAGTTGGGCGGACAGGGACAGGCCTTTTTCAAATCCTCTAAAATACTCCCGCTCAATAATTCCTCTATAAAAGTATAGCCGTAAATTCGCTTTTGAGCCTGCAGCAAGGCATCCAGGTAGCCCCTAGTGTAGGGTGTGATATCCTGCAGTCTCGCATATAACTGATGCTTAGGCTCTGTGTAGAGCGAGCCCACAAAGGAAATCTCCGCCTTCCGCCCCGGTGCTGCGGCACGCTCCTTCGGGTGCAGCCTGTCAGGATTGGTAGCTAACGGCAGATAATGTACTGTGTGAATACCATTACTCTGAAAGAACAGATACTCCTGTTTGTCAAACACAAAAATACGGTTACAGGGATTCGCCGTCGTGTATGAGTATAGAGCAATCTGAGGATTGTCGTACACCCAGGATACATATGTAACGTCACATCGGTTACAGACCTTGGAAATCACCGGAAAATAGTTAAAGGAGAACACAAAATCAGGGGCAAAAGCACGAATGCTCTGCCCCAAATCCTCCTCAAAGACAGCATCATTTCTGTCTGTTTTGGTTGAAAAATAATAGATTGACAGCTCATAGCCCTGTTTCTTAAGGGCCGCCTGCATATCCAGATTCCCGTAGCTGTCCCAGTTCATGTATAGGATTTTCATTTGTCACTCCTACTTTTTTTGATCCATAAACTGCGGCATCACCGCACCGGCATTACTCATACTTTTATAGTAGTCATAAGCTGCCTTGGAAGTCTGCCTGTCCTGACCCAGCTGCTGCTTTTCCCTGGCAAGATACTCCTCGACCAGTTTCTTGTTACGGGTTTCCTGTGCCTGAATGGACACACTCTTCTCCGTCACCTGGGTAATCAGCCGCTGCAGGCGTCCGATCTGCTCCTTATGAGCATCTTTGTTCTCCTGCAGCTGCTGTCTGATACGTTCATAGAGGGTTTCAAAACCGTCATCCAGCCTGCCTAACTGCTCAATCAGCTCATCCTTCTGTTCCATGTAGAAGTCAAAGTCCTCCAAGGACATTTTCTCCTGCTTTAAGAGAGCTTCCTGCTTGCCGTTATACTCCGTAATCTTATCCAGAATCACTGACTTCTGCTTCAGGCTGTCTTCCAATATTTCCAAATAATTATCCATCATTCGGCACCTTTCTGGTTGTTCAATCGCATAACCTCTTTCCAGGTGTCACGCACGGAACGCAGATGCCCGCATACCTCTTCCAGAACTTCCTTGTCCTTTGAGAGATTACCCTCAACAAGTCGCTGACCCAAATAGCTGTAGATATTATCAAAATCTTGAGCCACCTCGTACTTCATATCCAAAGTCTGCCTGAGATAGTCTATAATGCGCTCTACCTTAACGATATTTTCATGAGCCTTGGGGATATCTTTGTTTTCCACCGCTGTAATCGCAATGTTACAAAATTTGATAGCCCCTTCATAGAGCATCAGGGTCAGTTCCGCCGGAGAGGCGGTCAGCACCTTGCTATTATTGTAGTGGGCATACGCATTAGGCAATGCCATTTCATCAACCTCCCAATAAACTGGTTACTGCACTCATATTGGACTGCATCTTTGCCATAGCAGTCTCCATTTTACCGAACTTAGCATACCATTTATCCTCGTAAGCCGTCAGCTTTTCTTCCAGCTCCTTGATCTTTTTGGTGTAATCATCGTAATCCGCCTTCATCTTCTTATCATCAAAGAAGTTACCGAAACTTCTGTAACCGTCTACAGACGTAGAAAGATCAGTCATCTTATCATACAGGTTCTGAGAGAGCTTGGTAAAGAAAGCAGTTACTGTATCCGGATCGGAGGCGATCAGAGCACTCAGCTTATCCTCGTTACCGGAGGTACTGTCGTCGTCCGGATCTCCGTCGATATGGTAAGCATACTTCTCATTGTCTGCAGACGCAAAATAGCTCAGTGTATTGATACCAAAGTCGGAGAGATACATAGTCCTGCCCTTTATCTCAATGCCTGCAGACATCACGCTCTTAAGTGCGCTGCTCACCGTGTTCAGATTGCTGTCGCGGCGCAGCAGGGAATCCTTGATCTTGGTCTCCCATTCATCAATCTCCCTTTCCGACATAGCGTCCTTCTCATCATCCGTCAGAGGCTGATAGTCCTTTGCTGAAGCCGCATTGTACAGCTTATCCATCTCGTTGATGATCGCATTGTATTCCTTTAGGAAATTCTTGATCGTATCATAGACGCCGCTGGTATCGGTAGCCGTATTCAGCGTAATTTCCTCGCCGTTTGTTACTGCCTGTGCGGTAATGGTCATGCCGTTGATCTCAAATACATTGTTGCTGCTCTTAAAAGTAGCGCCATTTAATTCAATTACAGCGTTCTGTCCGTCTATCTTGGAAGCGCCTGATTCTTTGGTAAGTCCAAGTGCGTTAAGCGCGTCTTCACCCAGTCCGGTTGCGGAAAAGCTGAAGTCACTGTCTTCACCGGTATTCTTTGCACTAATAAAGAATCTCTGCTGTTTTGCGTCAAAGCTTGCATTTAAGCCTGCGGCTTTGGCCTGACTTAAAATATCGGAAATCGTGGTATCCGCATTTACCGTGATATCTACGGTCTTGCTACCGGCCTTTAAGCTGATGGTGCCTTCTGCACCCTCTTCAGCGGAAAAATTAGCCAAGTCGCTGAGTTTGGAAAGTGCGGTCAGCTTGCTGCCGTCATTGCTCTTCACTTCGGCACCGGTCAGGTATGCAGTCTTTGCCAACTCATTTACTTTCAGAGTCTGCTGACCTTTCACTGCATTGGAACCGGTAACAACGCTGGCTACGCCGCTCTTGGAGAGTGTGGTGGTCAGCTTATTATATTCAGAAGTAAAACGCATATTGGACAGATACTTGCTCTGTAAGTTCTTTAACTTGGTATTTAAGTCCTTCCAGATATCCTGCTTCCACTGCAGTGAAGTCTGCTGTTTCTTTGCCTTATCTACCTTGGTTCGTTTAGCGGCAACCAATTCCTGGATGATACTTTCGGTATCCAGACCGGAATTCATGCCTGTTATTCTCATTGCCATGAAATGTTACCTCCTAACGTCTTTCATCCACAAGAATACCCGCCAACTCCCATACCTTGGCGATCATGTCCAAAGTCTTCTCGGGAGGAAGCTCTTTGATCACTTCCTTGGTATCCTTGTCAACGATTTTAATGGTTACTCTGTTGGTCTTCTCATGAATACCGAAAACGGCTTCCGAATTAGTCATCTTCTTATTCAGAGTCTCCACAGCTTTTTTAATCTGCTCATTGGTTGGCTGTCTGTTTTCATTGCCCTGATTGTTGGAATCAGCTTTCCCTTGAGAGCCTTCCACAATACTGATGGTCCCGTCAATCGACTGGGCGCTTTCCTGAGCAGTAACCTCCGTGTATTCTGCCGCGGATCTGGCAGGCTGTGCTGCCGGTTTGGGCTGTACCTGGGTCTGAGCCTGTACAGTCATGATACTTCCTAATGGTTCAATTGCCATTTTTCTCACCTCCGTGTGAATCGTCATTATGAGTTTTCTAGGATATTTATCGGTTAAGTGGTCCAGGAAGTTTAGAGGTTTTTAAGAAAATTATGATTTTCAGAAAAAATTTAGAAAAAATTAAAGCTGCTGCCGCAGTGCTCTTGCCTGTGACAGCAGCTTATTACATATTCTTAATCTAACAGGTTCTTTAAAGCATCCAGTCCGGCCGTATCGGCGGCAGCCTTGTTGGCTTCCTGAATCTGTAAATATACCTCTTTGCGGTATACGGGCACTTCCTTAGGTGCAGTGATGCCAACCTTTACCTGATCACCCTTTACTTCCAGGATAGAAATCTCAATATTGTTGTTAATAATGATAGCTTCATTCTTTTTTCTGGATAAAGCAAGCATCTTACTCACCTGCCTTTCCGGCTTTCAAAATATCGTAGATGAGGTATTTCACAGCATACTCATCACCTTCCACGATAACCTGGCAAGCCTTACGTGTCTGGGCATTGATAATGATGGGTCCCTTTAAATTGACGCTCATCTTTGTCAAGTCGGAGGGTACCGTTACCGTCACCAATACCAACAGATTCTCTTCATTTAACTCCCCTAAATCCTTTAACAGTTCATCCTCCACTTCGGGATTGTAGTCTGACATCACATTTAAGGGGTCCATAACCGGCATGGCAAATGCGGGTTCCTGCATGGACTGCAGCCAGCGGATACCGGTATTCACACCCTTTTCCTCATCATGGATTAAGGCAAACGTAGTCAGCTCCGGAAATCCGACAATGCCGCCGGTGAATTCTATGAGCTTATCGTCCTCAATGTCAACTTCCCCAAAGATTTTAGTATTTACCTTCATAGCTCCTCTTTCCGCTGTTCTCAGACAGCTAATTATATGAAATTCAACAGACTGGTCTGCATAACCTTACCGGTTGCCATCAGCGACGCTTCGTAGGTCAACTCTGCACTGTTTAAGTTGATCGCCACTTCCGTAATATCAACATCCTCATTCTCCGACTGCAAGGTTTCATAAGTAGTCTTCTGGTTCATCATACGGTTCTCTATCAGCTCTAACTTGGAACTTCTGGTACCGCAATTGGTAATTGCCAGATTGGCATCATCCAGATATCCCTGGAACACAGTGATGCCGCGTTCAAACATCTTCTGTACCTTATCCTTCACAAGGGTCAGGGACTTATTGGCTGCTTTGAGTCTGGACTCCAACGTAGCTATCTTGCCTTCATCCGTTTCGTTTTCCAGCAGTCCTTCCAGACCGTTTACTATTTTCTCCAGGCTCTGCAGATCTTCCAATGCATTGATCAGATCGTCCACTTCCCTGCCGATATTCGGATCAAAGCATTCGTCAGCAGTGGTATTTACCCGAATCTTCTGGTTGAAGCCAACATCATATTCGATAACCTGCTTTGCTACATCAATACCTTCCAGATAGTCCTGATTGTAGTCGATGGTGCCGTTTATATCGTCCGTGGCAGAGCATGCATAGTAATGCTCAGGACGCAAATCTCCTTTTTCCCAGTTGGTCTTCTCATAAGTGATACGAATTTCCGATTCATTTACGGAAGATGTGGAAGCCTGATCCTTATAGGACATCATCTGGTTATAAACATTGTCACCTAAGATCAACTCACCGGTTTCGGGAACAAAATAGATACCGTCCGGATCATTTGCTGCCAGTTCATAAGCGTTGGGCGTGTCATAGGAATGTACTATGGTAGTGGGGCCCAAATCCTCGGTTATCAAATTACCGTCCGCATCCCTGCCCGTCACATGGCTGATCGTAGGTGCTTCTCCGTCCAGATTCTTATAGGCCAGCCGGATTCTGTGTACCTCCACAGCCTCTATATCGTCCTCTGTTACTGTAATACCTTCGTAGTTGGTGACGTCCATGTCCCGAACATCCCCTGCTCCTCCATTGCCGGAGGTTGTCTTTACGTAGGTCACGCTGTCAATGGCGTCATTATCCATCTGCTGGGTGATTTCGTAATGCTTTTGCTGCTTCGCAGGAAAACTGATGGAAGTATCTGTACGATAACCTGCAAATACATATCTTCCGGCATAGTCCACATCCGCAGTGGAATAAATCTCATCCCGCAGGGCTTTTAACTGCTCTAAAATAATTTCTCTGTCCGCAGAGGTCAAATCCCCGTTGGCACCCTTGGTACACTGGCTGATCATACTGGTCAGTACTTTGGAGAGATTCTGCAGAGCACCCTCCGTTACATCCAGCCAGCTATTCGCATCGGGAATATTCTTGCTGTAATACTGAGTAGCCTCCGTCACATTGGTACGAAGACGCAGAGCACGGATTGCTACAACCGGGTCATCAGAAGGCTTGCTGACTTTCTTCTGAGTGGACATCTGTGTACTCAGCCTATCCTGAATGATTTTGTTATGATTGATATTGGTCAGATTGTTATTCTGCATAATCTTGTTAGTAATACGCATTCGGGTTCTCCTTCCTGACCTTATACACCGGTCTGTAAAATAAGTCTGTCATATATTTCCGTCAAAGTCTGTACCATCTTTGCAGCCAAATTATATCCATTCTGGTATTTTACCAGATTCACCGCTTCCTCGTCCTCATCTACACCGGAGATGGATTCTCTCTGGTTATCAATGGTGGTGGTGATGTTCCGGTAATTTTCACAGAAGGTATTGGCATTGCTGGCATTCAAAGCCACGTCTGAGAGAATACACTGTAAAAACTCACCGGCATTGCAGCCTCTGAAGCTCATCATGCTCTTGTCAGTTGCCATCTTTCCTAAAGCGGTTAACAGATCGTATTGATCCACACCGTCGGAGGCATTCTTTCTGGTGGCTAACAGGTCCGCATCCTGTATCAGTGCCGACAGGATTGCAAAATTCTTAGCAGTCAGACGATAGTAGCTGTCGTCCGTTGAGCTCATAGTAAAGGAAGTTCCGTCGAAAGAAGCTTCCGCAGCATCCAACGCATCTTGCTCAACCTGTGCCAGCACATCCGGATCCTTCATCTGTTCCTCAGCATATTCACCTGCCGCTTTTCTTGCGGCATTGATCGTATCATTGGTAACCTGCTCTCTTGCCTGTCTGGCAAACTCATCGCGCTGTTCCTGCGTCACATCACCCGGTGTCTTATCCGGATTCGCTTCCAGATACTTCTCTTCTAATTCTTGAGCCAATGAATCAATTTCATCCTGGTCGGGAGTCAGGTCGGCATTGTTGTAGGATTCGTTCCAGAACTCCATATACTTATCTGCATAGATTTGGTCGTAGAACGTATCCTTCAGATTCTGCAGCACTTCATCCCTGGTCTTGCCATAATACCAGTCATACCTGAACTCATCCGGGAAATCATACTGCTCACTGTTCGCCGCACGATTACCGGTAAACATATTGCAGCCCCGTTTATTGTAACCATCATATCCACTGTTCAAAAGATCGTTAAACTTCTGAGCAAAAGTACGTACCCACTCGTTCATCTGACTCATATAGTAAGGAATACCCTGATAGGCAATACCTGTTCCGATGGAAGCGACTTTACCCACCCTGTCGTTGGTAATGTGCCTGGGGTTTAACTCACTGTTAGAAAGCACGAAAGTGTAGGAGTACACCGGCTCACCGTTGTCATCATATGTGCAGGTATAGGACCAGGAATCATAGTAGAACTCCTGGTTTCCGATATTGATGATTCCACCGCTGTCGGAAAGATTACATTTGTTCAAATCCTGCAGATAGTTCTTACCCACCTGTATGGTTACGGTGTCGTGGTTCCTGGTAACGCCGTCAGGATCCGTCACCGTCTTACTGCCGGTTCCTGTAACCGTACCGGTGAAATTCTCGCCGTTGTTACCGTCACGCATCTCTACCAGCCCCTGGAGCGCACCGCCCAAACGGGGATTGTAAAGGTTGAACCGGTCACCGTTCTTCCAGTACACATCATAGAGTCCATCGATATCTGTCTGATTGACCTTTTCATAACTTTTACGAGCCACGCATTCCAGCTCGTTATATTCGCCCGTATCCAAAAGCAGCTGACCACCGCCGATCTTTACCAGAAAACGGTGTGCGCCGGTTTCCCTGTCAGGATTATTGTTATCCACGATGGGGATCTCCTGGGTCTCAATATCCACTATCTCGGAGAGCTGATCCAACAGAAGAGTTCTCCTGTCACGCAGCTCATTAGCCTTGCTGCCGGTCAACTCAATTACATTGATCTGCTTATTCAGAGTGGCAATTTCCTGAGCCAGGGAATTGATCTGATCCACTCTCATTTTAATTTCGTCGTTGGCATCCTTCTGTACTTTTTCCAGGTTGGTAGCCAATTCGTTAAAATAATCCGTCAGGTTGTCACCGTAGCCTACAAACTGGGCTTTGGCAGTTGTAGATCCCGCATTCTTTAAGATCTCCTGCAGACCCTGTACCATAAATCTGTCAAAGATGGTCTTAAATCCGGTAGTGAACTGGTCGTCCGCAAAATAGTTCTCTAACTGAGCCATGTAGTAGGACTTCATGCTGAACTGGCCGTAATTGGTATTGGCCTCCCAGAACTTATGGTCATAGAATTCGTTCCGCACACGTTCAATTGCCAGCGTATCCACACCTGCGCCCGCGCAGCCGTAAGTCTGGAATACTCTCAGTGCGTCACTGGCCTGCTGCACCACCTGCTGGCGGCTGTAGCCTGTTGTCTGCACATTGGCAATATTGTTGGAAGTGGTATTTAAAGCTGCATTGGATGCAAGCAGTCCCTTATATGCAATGTTCAATCCAAAAAATTGAGATGGCATCCCGATCCCTCCTTTATATCTTCAAGGTATTAATAGCCCAGCGAGTTAATAAGGTGCTCAAGCATTTCACTGATAACGTTGATGTAGCGGCTGGAGGCATTAAAACCGTTTTGGAACCTGATCATATTGGAAAGTTCCTCGTCGGAGGACACGCCCACGACCTGCTCCCTTGCTGCAAAGGTGGCCTCTACTGTGGCCGACTGGTTCTCAAAAATGCTATAAAATACAGAACCGGAAGTAGCTACCTGCGATACCAGATCCTTATAATAACCCACAAAATTGGTTTTAGTCTGTACATTGGGGTTCAGCGTATAGCTTTCTTCAGTGAACACTGCCTTTAAAGCTTCGGCCGTAGCATAATCTGCTTTGCCGTCCACCGTCATGAAACCTAACATGGAGGGTTCCTGAAGCAGGTTGGTGTTGACCTTCAAGTTCCCCAGTGTATACATGCTGTCAGGGGAATCAAAATCTTCTTCCTGATAAATCCAAACTTCATTTCCATTAGCATCCGTCCCTTTTACATAGCCGTCCGTGGTCATCTTCTGGAAGAGCTGCAGGGGGGAACCGTCCTTATCGCACAGATAACCCCGCTCAGGGTCGCTGGCCTTTGCCAGCACTTCATTTATCTTGGTGACCACGTTGTGAATCAACTGGTCAAACTCCGCCTGAATATTCATCATGATAGACTGGGATATGCTGTCGTAATCTTTCTGAATATCAGAATAGTTTGCCCTGTGATCTCCTCTGGCTAAAAGAGTTGCCTTCAGGCCGCCGATATCCGTGCCTAAAGTGGAGGAAATCGTCTGGTTCAAATTAAATACTTTGGCGTAGGTAATATCATATTTCTTGGAACCGTCCGCCATGAGTGTATACTCTGCGTTCTGGGGCCAGAAAGGGGTATAGAAACCGGTAGTGCTATCTATATCCAGTCCTATCTCGTAACAGAGCCCTCCTTTTACAAAATCGGTTCCTTCTATCTGAACGGAAACCTCTCCAAAGGCATTCTCCGAGTAACTTATATTGCAGAGCTTGCCGAGTTCATCCAGAATCTGGTTTCTCGTATCTCTAAGGTCGTTGGCATGCTCGATACCGCCGGCCTCTATTTTCGAAATCTGTCTGTTTAATTCCAATATTTGTTTTCCGTAGGCATTGATGGTATCCACCTGCTGCTTCACCTGGGTATTCAGGCTATCCTGATAGGAATTCAGGTCATCATATACGGCAGAAGCACGTTGTATAAATTCTGCAGCACGCTGCACTAACAGGCCCTGGGTAACGGAACTGGAAGGATCCTTTGCCAACTCCTGAACTGATGTCCAGAGATTGTCCATGGCGGTCTGAAAATCCTTTCCGTTAAACTCACCTAACAGGGTCTGCACTTCATCCAATGCATCCGAAGACACTTCATAAAACATACTGCGTCCTGATTCTCTGCGGTATGTCTTGTCTAAGAATACATCTCTCACTTGTCTGACTGCGGAAAAATTAACCCCGAGGCCGTACTGCATATTTGAAATTGCGGCGGGGTTTCTGGATATGGTAATATACTGCCTGGTACCCAACAGCGTCTGCTGTCTGGTAAAGCCGGTAGTATCCACATTTGTAAGATTGTGCGCTGTAGCATTCAGCGCATTCTGACTCGTCTGCAATCCGGAATTTCCTACATATAAACTTCCAAACAATGACATAATTATTACCTCACGTTACAAGGCAGGAATACTCCCGCCCAGGACTTAGCTTTTGGCATCAAATCCGCCGGGGCCGGCTCCCATAACATCTCCCGCGCTATAAGCGCCTTTGTTATAATTTGCGGTCTCCGGTGCGGCTTTCATAGCCTGAAGCAGATTCATATCAAATTCAACCATTTCCAGCGAATGTGCAATCAACTCTTTGTTCTGCTCGTTTACACGCTGCATATTTCCCACAACAGTCTTTAACTTGTCGTGTATCTCTGCCAGTTTCTTGCTCTCCTGGGGTCTGTTTGCCAGCATTTCAATTATATTTGCCAGCTTCAAATCTTCAACATCCTTGTTTGTAACGTTGGCAATATCCTTGATTACCGCTTCTCTCTGATGATCCAGATGGGTAATCCTGCTTGCCACCAGCTGCTCTTCATCCGTGATTTGCTCTAACTGTTGTAAATCTCCGGCCACAATGACCGGGGTCTTTTTTTGTGATAATCCCAGCAGCGTTTCGTATTCTACGCTTTCCTGTTCTAATATACTTATCAGATTCTCAATCAGGCTCGCCACCGGGATTACCTCATTTCTTCATACTTTTCAAGTAATTTGTCTGCAAAGCTCTCAGCGCTTACCTGATAAGTGCCGGCAGCAATGCTTGCTTTAATAGGAGCCGTTACGTCTTCCCTGACATCAGGGCTTGCAGCAACTGCGGTCTTTGCAGCCTGAATATCCTTTCCAATGCTGCTGATCTGCAACCGATCCGAAAAGCTCTTACCTGCAGTCTTCCTAATCTGTCCCGGCTTCTTTGTGTTGTAAAGCTGTTGTACCTGATTATATGCTTCAATACGCATATTGGACTCCTCCTTTCCGTGAAATGTGTAACTTGCTATTATATATATCGTAAAAAAAAGGATGAACTTTAGTGTTCATCCTCAAAATCAAAAAATATTTTTCTGTTATATCTTTTCCGTCATAGCAGGGTCCCATACAATTTTTAAGTTTTTTTTGCGAATTGCTTCACAGAATTTTCTGCTGATTTCCGAGTAGTCTGCATCCTCTTTCAGGCACTTTCTATAATCCAGTCTTCCCGTTAGCGGGTCTTCCGGATAGGAAACTCCCATCAGTTCTTCCCAGACCTTCTTTGCCTCGCCGGATGCTTGCATACACCTGACATCAATGACCCTCGCTTCCTGCTGCAGAACGGCACGGTGCATATATCCGCTATACTCTTTATGAAGTCCTGCATACAGAGCCTTACCTCCGGAAGTATATATGCCTCCCGCCACCTGATTTTTCTTATTTAATAGCTTTCCGCCGATCAACGCCACATCCGGTCTGTTCGTAAAAAGATCAGGTTCATAATCCACCCGGTAGAAACCAAGATGCCGTAAATGACGAACCCTGCCTTTCCATCCATTCATTTTTAAAAAATCTTCCACTGCACGCTTTCCCGCATCATACGCATACCGTTTGCTTTCCGGATTCTCTGCCGTAGATGCGGCATGGCAGCGCCAATGGTACAGTACTTTGGAAACATGGGCAATGGGCAGTTTTCTGTCAGCATCCAGATCATTGCTTTTTATTATTTCATGCACCGCCCTTAACACCAGATCAAAATCCTGGGCTCCGTCGTAGGCACTGCGAAAGCCCAGCTTCTGCATCAGCGAGCGTTCCATTACAAGAAAATGGCAAATATAATTATTGCTCAAAAGCAAGTCCTGATTAAAGGAAGTCTTTTTATGCACCCCATAAAAATGCAATGTCTTGGTATCACATTTATCTTCATCGGAATATAACAGTTGCAGCTTTATCCCAATTTTATCCGATTCTTCAATTTTTAGAGCCATCTCATAAAGTGCGTCCGGTGTCAGCAGATCATCATGATCTAAGAGAGCCGCATAATCTCCTGTGGCATCCTTTAGAGCCTGATTTGTATTGGCGGAAATCCCTCCATTCTCTTTTAACCTTTTATAAAGTATCCGCTCATCATGATAAGATGCCATTACTTTTTTCACTCTGTCACTTTCACTGGCGTCCGCAATGATCAGTTCAAAATTCCCATAGGTCTGATTCAGGACTGAATCCACCATGGCTTTCAGATACTCCTCTGGTGTCTCATAGGCCGGCACCAGAATACTGAACCGACAGGAAAAAGCTCTTGCCTTTTCCCTCTGTACCTGCAGCGCCTCATTGGACAAAGGTTCAAATCGGTAGGACTCTTTCCGCATCCTCCCTACTCGTTCTTTGGCCGCATAGTACGCCTGTTTTACGCCGTTTTTCTTTAAATAACGTATGGTTTTATTCAGATTACTCAGGTTTACAATTTTAGGCATGCGCAACCGTAATCCTTTCATCACACTTTCTGCAAGTTTCCTATACTTTCAAAGCAAAATCACTTCTGTCCAAAGAAAAATTGGGATTGTAGTAGGGATCCCCCTTCTCCAGAACTTTCTGCCACTTTTTGCGGAACCTATCCGACTCGTCATTGTAGCGGGCCGCCTTTTCTCCCCTATCATCCAGTCCCCGGGAAACGGATTCCAGATGATACAGCTCCGCAAAAGGAGTAAATATATTCAAAAATCCCATTTCCCGCAATTTTAAGCAGAAATCCACATCATTTAAGGATATCGCAAACTCCTCTTCCAGACCGCCTGCCCGGTCAAACAGTTCTCTTTTTACCATGAGGCAGGCTCCGGTCACCGCCGAAACATTTTGCGCATAGCAGAGCCTTCCCATATAGCCCAGATTATCCCTATGCTGCCCATAGTGGCTGTGTCCCGCCGTGCGATGCGCACCCAGCCCCAGTACCACGCCGGCATGTTGGATCGTCTTATTTCCGTAGTATAGCTTCGCGCCCACCGCACCCACATCCGGTCTCTGGGCATACATTAACAGCTCCTCTATCCAGTTCACGGTGATCACCTGAGTATCATTGTTGAGAAGCAGCACATATTCACCGTCACTGCACTTTACGCCAAAATTATTCACCGCCGAATAGTTAAAAGTTCCTTTGCTTTCGTAGGTTACGACTTTTATCTTGGGATTTTCCGAAAGTTCTTTATAATAGGAAAAAGTATCTGCTTCTTTGCTGTCATTCTCTACTACCACAATTTCATAGTTTTCATAGGTAGATTTTTCTATAATAGAAGAAATACATCTTCTCAGATCTTCCGCATGATCCCTATTGGCTATGATAATGGAAATTTTCGGTTCTCCTATGATCTGATACCGTATTTTAAAAATTGTCTCAAAGGCTCTAGTCGAGGTGATCTGAAAATGGGTAAAACCGTGACGGTTTAAATGATCGGACACTGCTCCCTTTGCCGCTTGTACCGCATAGGGCTTGGCATCAATGCCGGAAGCCACGCTGCCTGCATGGGATCTCCAATAATAAAGAAGCCTCGGCACATGTACCACCTTTTTTGCCCTGTCGGTCAGCCGCAGTATCATATCATGGTCCTGACTGCCGTCAAATTTGGAGCGGAATAATTCTGTCCCCTCCAATAATTCCCGTTTAAACACGCTGAAATGGCAGATATAGTTATTTGCCCGTAGGTTGTCCACCGCATAATCCGGCTTGAAATGCATGGTGAGCATATGATTGATATCGCCACTCTTAAAGGTAGTTTCATCACAGTATATGTAATCCGCATCCTGCTCATTGACCACCTTTACATATTCATAAAGCGTGCTGGGATGAAGAATATCGTCATGATCGAACAGACCGATATATTCTCCCGTAGCGAGTTTTAAACATTCGTTGGTATTTTCGGAAATACCGCCGTTCCCTGCCAGCTTTTGATATTTAAATCGATGCCGCTCGTCCTCGGCTGCGTATTCCTCCACTATTTTTCCTACATGATCGTGTTCTACGTCAGAGCCATCCGCCAGACATAACTCCCAGTTTTCATAGGTCTGGGCCACAACAGAATCCAGCATTTCTCTTAAAAAAGCTTCCGGTGTATTGTAAAGAGGCACCAGAATACTGAATTTTACCATGTGGGGAAATTTTGCCTCCCGCTCCCGCATCCTCTGCGCCTCATCGGGGAAACTGTCCGTACCGTACCGCTTCATAGCCATTTTTTCAATCTTCTTATACTTTAACTTGGCGATCACTCCCCGCAGGCTTCCGCAGTTCTTCAGCCTGTCCCTCTGGCGAATGATAAAATGCACAAACTTTCGTAAAGGAGCCGCAAGCTTCCAAAGCGGATTGTTCTTGATTCTGTTCAGTTTAAAAATTAAATCCTCATTTTGCGCTTCCAAAACAGCTACCCGTTCCGCTAAGTCCGCTGTTTTTATATGCTCCTTCTCGTAGGCTTCCTTATAGTCCATTTAAACCTCCGTTTTGGTATTATTCCTCAAACACCCAATTACTCCAGTTCACCAGCTTTTGCCGGGAACACTTATCCTCAGCCAGCATGCCCAGCCGATAGCTCCCATGGGGAACATCTTCCATTTTCACTCTGGCTGCAAATCCGGTTAAATCTACATTTAATTGATCATTTGCATTCATCTTAATATCCAGACGGTATTTATTCTCCACGGAAATGCAGACAACCTCACCCGATGTTTTATTTTGCAGCAATAGCGTTCTTTTATAACAGGCGTTATCGGCTCCAACCACAAAAGAATAGCCCTGAAAATAAAAACCGTATTCTTCCTGATCCTTTTTGCTTTCAACAGACTCGGCGGCTGTTCCGCACTTCCATTTGCGGATATCCGTCGCCACTTCCACACCAATCATCACACAGCCGTCCTCTTTTACACATTCCGGCAGTTTTTTCCGTTTTCCTACTTTCGCCCAAGGCATTTTTAGTGTTGCCTGACAGTAATAAGCCGGTGCATACTCTGCTACCAGCATGTCGTTTATCAGATATTTGTGATAAAAAGGGTCTCTGCTGTAAAGCTCTTGATGCTTTTCATAGAGAATATCCCTTTCTCTCATAAGACGCTGCTGTTTTTCTTCGGATTCTCCGTCCTTTCCTCTGCTTATGGACTCATGATGATATAGTGTCACATCATTTCTCTGAATATTGTAATATCCTTCCTCATAAATACGGTAACACAGATCCACATCATTAAAGGCCACTGCCAATTCCTCGGAAAATCCGCCCACCTGCTGAAACACTTGGGCTCTCACCATAAGACAGGCGCCCGTCACTGCCAGCATATTGTGTACACCCCGGTTTCTTCCGTAATAGTGCTCCTCTTTGTCGGAAAGAAACTGCAGTTTATGGACCGGTCCCACTCTCAGATTCGTAATGCCCACATGCTGAATCATGTCTGAATCCGGGTAAAGCAGCTTAGCTCCTACAGCTCCCGCATAGGGAAGAAGCGCCTTTTCAGCAAGCAAACTCAACCAGTTGGGGAAAAGTATCTCCATATCATCATTGAGAAACAACAGCAAATCTCCCTTTGCTCTCTCCGCCCCCAGATTACACATTGAAGAAAAATTAAAATCCATGGGCTCATAGTGATAGCTTATCCCCTGAAAGCCTCCTATATCCGACATCTGCTGATGACAGGCCTCTATTTCCTGTAAAATTGTCTGTCGATTCTCTTCCTTGCTTCCATTATCAATAATCAGAGTCTCATATGGAATTTCACTTTTCGTTATCTTAAGAAAAGAGTTGATACAAGTAAACAGCACCTGCGGGTTATCCTTAGAAGGAATGATAACGGATATCAAGTGCCCACTGTCATGTCCCTGATTCCCATTTATCAGTTCTCCCTCCTCGGCAGTTTCCGTAAGCTTCCAGCTTTTTATCTGCTCATACCCTTCTCTCTTTGCATGAAATAAGATTTCAGAAATATGAGAGACTTTTACAGTGGATTCGTTTCTGAGAGCAAAGCAGTTCTCTTCCTCTAAAAGCACTTGGAGAAGCTGATAGAGGGAAGATATCTTAAAACCGTCACCCTCTGTGTCATTATAGAATTTTACACGTTGGAGCACACCTAGTATACTGCTTTTTTTCACTGCCACCAAACTGCCAAAATAGAAGCAGGACAAAAAAGTATCCGGAGACCAGTCCGGCTTGAACCAAGGTGATCTTCTAACCCCGTCTTCCAATACGTCCTCGTCTCCATATGCCAGGATCAAATCTTTATTAGAGCTAAATTCACGACAAATGAGCGGAATCGATTGCTCGGACAATTCTCCCTCCGCAACCGCCAGTATGAGAATCTCCACATCACTATTCTCCACGGCGGATAAAAAATCCCTACTCCCGCACTCGGCTAAATTCAAAAACCGGCACCTAAACTCATTCTTGGTGATATTTTCCGTTTTGATTTTTTCTTCCTGCTGTGTAATCCATTCCGGATAGGACAATTTCTGATCAGAAACCTGTTTTGTATACTTTCTATGCTGTTTTTCTATCAGAATCTGCTTGATTTCCTTTTTCAGAAAATTCACATTCTTACCCCTTCTACTCCATATCAGCTATACGATTTAATAGAATTCTGCAATTCTGCCTTCGTCTATGCCATATGTAATGTAGTGTTGGTATAATGCCGTTCTATTATAACCGAAAGCTTCCTTCAGATCGGCATACCTACTCGCATAGGCAATATAATCAAAAGTTTTTGAGCCCTCTGAAAATTCTGCAACTCTTCCTTCATTGATACCGTATGTCATATAGTGATCGTACAAAGCTGCTTTATCATAACCGAAAGCGGCCTTCACATCAGGATACCGATCCGCATAGGCTGTATGATCAAAAGTATCAAGACTTCCCGTCTGAGATGTAAGCCCCGGGCCTCCCAGCCATGGATTGTTAGAGTCAGTATCCGTGGGATCCCAGCCTCGGCATGGCGAATCTTCAGCTATAGTAGGAGCAGTCGGTTTGGTCACATCTCCCACGATGGTATTGCCCGAGTAGACTACAACAGGAGTGCCAACCTTACAATTATCATGAATCCATTTTATGTCCTCAACCATCAGACGGACACAGCCCATGGACGCGTTCTCTCCCAACTGATTGTACAACTCCCATTCCAGAGTGTCCGGCCGCGGCTCTATATAAGGTACCGAATGGAATAAAATGTGTCCATTGAACCTCACCGCATATCTTCCGTAGCTTCCGTCCACTAATATACGCCAATCATAATAATCAGATGTATAAAAGGTGCCTTCGGGAGTCTCATGCCCGATCGCGCCGCAGGAACAGACCATGACTTTGGCAACCACACTGGTACCGTCTGCTTGCTGCTCCATAACGGTGACCACATTCTCCGTTCTATTTACATAGATGGCATAGTCCGGCCGGGTATCGGAGGAACTCTCTTCGGCCAGCGCCGTCATTTTGTATTGGAATAAAATAAAAATACCAAAACATAGAATTATCAGTTTTTTAATAAGATTTTTCATAATTTACTTCTCCTCATTCATCCATGCGCTGCTTTTTTCTCTCCACCTTGCACGCATACATATTATCGTCAGCTTTGTGAATGTATTCAGACAGCGGCCCCGCAGCATCCGGTCCTGCTGCAGCATAGCCAAAACTCACGCCCAGTTCGTAAGGCAGCTGGCTTTTCTGCGCAGTCTCCCGCAATGCATCCTGCAGCTTTCCATAGAGGCCTTGCAGTTCATTCTCACTTATCCCCGAACAGATTGCCAAAAACTCATCTCCTCCCAGTCGAAATAAAAGACTCCCTTCCGGAAACAAATCCTGCATGGCATGAGCCACGGCCTTAATGGCCAAATCTCCTTGTTCGTGTCCAAACTTGTCATTGATATACTTTAATCTGTCCAGATCCAAAAATACCACATATACCGTGCTTCCACTGCGATGTTGCTCATACAGATAGCGATTCCCCAGTTTCTCCAAATCCTGCCTATTATAAAGCAGGGTCATGGAATCATGGTTGTAAAGCGATGTCAGCACTTGATTCATATCTTTGAGCCGTTCTCTGGAATACAGATTTTCCAGTGCCGTGGTCAACGCATTGATAATATCAAACAAAAACTGCTTTTCCATCAGGTAGACTGCGTTTCGAATAGCGAAATAACCGATACATTTCTCCCTAAAATGCAAAGGCAGAAACAAGAAATCCACACCGGCATCCTCGCACTCGAACATAGGAAAAATATGATTTCCTACACTCTTCTCCGCATCCTGCTCCGCAATGCCGTCCTTTGTATAAGAGAAGGCAAAATGCATATCCTCCGGATACCCCTTCACCTCAAAATCATCCTCCACCAAAAGCAGACTCATCTGCTCTGTAAAAGGCACATCTTTCATATTACGATACAGTCTCCTGTCCGTGACCAGATAGAGCTCATCGCAGCGCAGAGAGGGAATACACTGGGGAATACACTCCAGCATCTTCTGAACGCTCTCACACTGAGTCAGAGTGTATTTCAGCTTCAGAAGCTGTTTCTCAAAATCCTCCGTCTCAATGCCATACAAAATACTGTTTTTGAGGTGCTCTTTCACATCTATATGGATGTCTGAGGTGCAGCCGCAACTGTCCCAGAAAATCGTCTTTATATCTGTATAACGGATTTTCTCCACCGCTTTCCCCTGCCACAGCTCTTCCAGCACTTCCATGGCAGTATATCCCAGTTCCTCGCGAATATAGCTTACTGTAGAAATCTTGGGATTGTAATATCTGGATTTGTCCAAATCATCAAATCCGGTCAGCAGAAAGTCTGCCGGAGCAGAGAACCCTCGTTTTTCCGCCGCAGCGAGAACACCTACAGCGATATTGTCATTGGCACACACGATAGCGTCCGGTAAAGGATTTGCGGCCAACAATTTCTCAAACCCCTGGATACCGCACTCGCAGCCAAAATCTCCGTAACAGCATTGATACTGCTCTATCCGATGTTCCTCCAGATATCCTTTAATGGAAGCATCGCGCCTTTGATTCTCATAATTATCCTTAGGCCCTAAGATAAACCAAAAAGATTGGCATTTGTGGTGCTCGTGCAGATGTTCCATCACATCCCGCATGGCTTTTCCATTGTTAATTTCCACAGAATGCAATCCCCTGAAATGATTTCCGATCACTACGGCGGGCACACCGGAATTACGGATCCTATCCACCAGGGCATCCCGCACACTTACGTCTACGACATTGTTTACATCCAGTACAATACCGTCAAAATCCTGCAAATCCGGAAGATTAAAAATATTGAATTCTCCCTGATTGTATAATTCATCATTACTCCAATTACCGGAGCTGTTGAATATGTATAAATTAACATCCAGATTTGATTCTTTAATTTTCTGCAGAATGCCGGAGGGCCAAGCATAGGTAAAATACCGCATCCAGCTCTCCATAATCAATGCGATCTTTTTCATGAACACCACCCTTAAGTTTATTCACAGAGAATCTTGCAGACCTTATCCAAATTTTCCCGGATTGCCAGATGCTGGGGACATTTCTTCTCGCACATACCGCACTTTTTACAATCCGCAAAAGTTTTCCCGTTCTTTTGAAGATACTCGCGCATCATGTACATAGCGTGGTCCTTTAAACCGTACACGTTGTAATATGTATACATTTCAAAAATATGAGGGATGTTGATTTCTACCGGACAGGGCTGGCAGTATTTACATCCGGTACAGTATAGCTCGGAGAATTTCTTGATCTCCTCCATTGCCGCGCCCAGCTGTTTCCATTCTTCCTCAGAAAACTCTGTTCCACCAGATGCAACCTGCACGTTCTGACGTACCATATCAAGGTTCTGCATGCCGGAGAGGGCACAGTTTAGGTTGGGATTGCCCAGGCAGAACTTAAACGCTAACTCGTAGGTGGCGATGGAAGATTTACCGGTGAGCTTTGCATACAGATCAGTCGGTGCAGCAAGTCTTCCGCCACCGACAGGTCCCATAGCAACCGTACCCAGCCCCTTTTCATTCACGTACTTTATCATTTCCTCATTGGAACGGTCAAGGAGGTTGTACTGACACAGCATGGATTCCATCTTCACTCCCCGCTCCTCTGAGGTGTCAACAATGTGACGGATTGCACTGGGATGATCATGGAAAGAGAAAGAAATGTGACGGATCAGACCTTCTTCTTTAGCCTTTGCCGCCGCTTCCAGCAGACCTTCCTTTAAAATCAAGTTATCATAAGAGTCTCGGTTGATTCCCCAGAAGTGATAGAAATCCACATGATCCGTACCAAGCCGGGTCAGGCTTCCCTCCAGATGCCTGCGGTAACCGTCCGGTCCCATTCCCGCATCCATTGGACATTTGGTAGAGATAAGGATCTTATCGCGAAAATTCCTTACCGCATGACCAAGAGCGGCTTCACTATTGGAGTTGCAGTAATAAGGAGCAGTGTCAAAATAGTTTACGCCGTTCTCGTAAGCATATGCGATCATTTCATCAACTGAATCCTGATCCACATAGTTGTGTTCGTTTTTCTTGTATTCCGGAAAACGCATGCACCCAAAACCAAGTGCAGAAATCTTCTCTCCGGTTTTGCCAAATTCACGGTAATGCATAATGTGATACATCCCTTCTTGCATTTTACTTTTTTACATTATACAATAAAGTCCGGGATATTGAAAGCAGAAACTCTCATAGAAAGGATTCTCCTATGGATAAGTTGATCAGTATCATTATACCTTGCTACAATGTGGAAAAATATATCGACAGATGCTTTGATTCTCTGCTTAATCAGACCATCGGATTTGATAAACTGGAAATCCTTTTCGTAGATGACTGCTCTATAGATGGCACATGGGACAAACTCACAGCCATTGAAGCCGCCTATCCAGAATCTGTCATGATTATCCACTGTGACGAGAACGGTCGTCAAGGCAGTGCCAGAAACATCGGCTTACAGTACGCTTCTGCGCCCTATATAGGCTTCGTGGATTCTGATGACTGGATTGAGTCGGATATGTATGAAAAACTCTATGCAAAGATGACTGCTTATCAGTGCGACATCGTCATGTGCCAGAACTGGCGGGACACTGCCAAACCCGACCAGACGCTTGCGCCGAAACTGACAGGCGACCCGGACCGATTGCTTAAAATTGATACTGTGGAGAAACGCAAGATTTTTATTGCCTGTGGCTCTATTGACTATGGTCCATGCAACAAACTTTTTTCAAAAGATTTTCTCATGCAAAATGATATTTTCTTCCCGGAGAAACTGGCATACGAGGATCACTTTTTCGCAACACTCTTCTATTTTTATGCCACAAGAGTATATATTTTGGAAGAAAGACTTTACCACTACTATGTCAATCCAGCATCGACGGTCCTTTCCCCCAATGCAACCCATCATTTTGATATTTTGACCGTACATAAAATGTTGTGGGCAGAATGTGAAAACCGCGGTTTTCTGACCGAATACCGCAAAGAAGTGGAATATCAGTTTCTTACACTATGTTATCTGACGGCTATGAAAATGATCAGTCTGCGGTTGCAAAAAGCTCCTTACAATTTCTTTCTTGAATTGAAAGAAGAGACATTAAAACGCATTCCCGACTACCATGCGAATCCCTATATCAAGGACTATGTGACGGAAATGAATCAGATTCTCTTACAGCTTCTGGACCTGCCAATCAGTGAGCAGGACTTGAACGCTGTCTGTGATACCATCCGCTCCATGTAGGACATATGCACTATGAGATAGCTGCAATCATTTCCTTTAATCTGTGAAAATAAGTATGATTTGCGCAAACTTTTTCATATCCATTTCTGGCAATTTGCCGGCGCTCATCCTCATGCGCCAGATAGTAGGCGCATTTATCTACAAGCTCTTCTATACTGGAGTAGGCTTCCAAATCCACACCGATGTCAAAGTATTCCGGCAGTTCCGTTTGAAAATTGGTCATAAGAAAGCCACCACAGCCTAAGATATCAAAAATACGCAGGGGAAGTCCCGTCTGAATGGGTTTGATAGTCATATTCAAATTAATTTTACTTAAATGAAAAATTTTCGGCATCTCGGTCAAGGTGGCCACACCTCCATGTGTACGGACACCCTGCAGTGAGGAGGTATCGCTTCGGGTGAAGAGATCCACCATAAAGTATTTTGCCAAAGTATTCAGTGTTCGGATGCGCTCTGTCTCTGCAATCTGCATGCCAATATAGTTGTGGGCGGCAACATAGCGATCTGAATCTGCCACTGACTTCTCCAATGTATAGAAATCGTCGGCACCGGCTTTGATAGCGGCTGTCACGTCGTCACTTAAGACATCCTCCACCGGATTGTAGCCATAAATTTTCAGGGATATCTCTACCAGTGCGTCTATGTATCCTCTTGCGTGGTCGGAAAGCCCTTTGACATCTCTCAAGAGATTTTTCTCGTTGTAAAGAGACCCAACAAAAGAAATATCTGTGCTATATTTTTGTCTGTCCTGCTCCGAAATAGAGGAAATCACCTTGTCGAAGCGTTCTGCACAAGCAGCTAGAGGCAGATAGTGTATACTCTCCGGATTGTAAGGAGCAAATCGCTGATATTGCGCCTGATCAAACAAAAAAATATGATTGGTGCCATGACAGATGGATTGCGAGAACAGCTCCGGCACAGGAGAGTCCACGGTCCAGCACAGATACCGGGTTTTGTAAATGCGGCAGATTTCTGCGATAGAGGGATAGAAATTGATGCTGAATACAAAGAGCGGACATTCGGATTTCAGTATATGCTCCACCAGCTGTATGCGCTCTGCGGAGGATAGCTTTTTATTAGTAATTTCTGTATTCTCTTCTATAACGGTGAGCCCCAGTTTTTGAAAGGCTGTGATGATATCCGGTTCACAGATGTTTCCATAACGATATACTAAGATTTTCATATTTTACACCCCAAACAACTTCTCTAATCCTCTTTCATAAGAAAAATGTTCCTGCACCTTCCGTTTTCCTGCTGCCGCAATTTCTTTTCGCTCTTCTTCATGTGCCAGATAGTAAGAAATTTTCTCCATACATTCTTCCTTGCTTTCAAAAAGAGCGATCTCTTTTCCTTCCACGAAATACTCCGCAAGCTCCGGCTGCCAGTTGCTCAAGGCAAATCCGCCGCAGGCCATAATGTCCAATACTCTAAGCGGTATACCTGAATGAATGGAACGCAGCGAAATATTCAGATTGATTCTGCTTGCCACAAACACAAGCGGCATCTGACTGTGATAATCCACCCTGCCACAATTGCAGGCATCCAGAACAGGAAGTCCTTTTGTGTCCGAACCGGTATACAATTTAAAAGAAAACTCACTCCGTCCTGCTTCGGCAATCTGTGTCAAAAGAATCCGCCGCTCTTCTACTGTCACTTTCTTTTCCAAAACCGCCGCCAGCAGAACATCCTCCGGCAATGCAAAGTAATCCTCTCCCAGCATCAGTCCATGCTCTTCCATCTTACCTTGTATGGCACCCTTGTTAATCTCTCCGGAATCAAGAGCCGGGCGCAGATAGTCCTGCTTATATTCGAAACATTGTTTGGCAATTAACTGAGATTCCTGTTCGCCTGTCCCTGCCATATCCAACATATCATAATAGTTATACTCATCTGAATACAGTGAACCCACAAAGGAAACATCACATGCATACTTCTCAAGTGTCTTTTTTTCGGCAGATTGAATTGTCTGATAAAAATACTCTGCATCCACCGATAACGGTGCATGGAACACCGATAAAACCTTATAGTCATCTTGCAAATGCTTTACCAGCTCTCTGTCAAATAATCCGATATGATTACAGGGCATCGTAATCGACTTTGCATAAAGCGTAAAATGAGGGCTGTCATACACCCACGAATAATACGGAATCCGACAAGTATTACAGATCATGGAAAGTATCGGAAAATAGTTGAAAGAAATTACCGCTTCCACACCATTGGCATGAATAAAAGGAATCATATCCGATGCAAGTTCCAGATCCCTCGTGTAATGTTTGATAGGTTTATCATATATGATAAGCTCGAATCCGGCTTTTTTTAAATTGTCCGCTAAAATCTGTCTGTTATTGGCGTTCCAGTAATATAATAACAGTCTCAATGCCATACCTCATAAATTTATTCCATAAGATTTTGTTATATTATAATCTAAGCAATATCATTCATGCAACCGGAAAGAAACAAAATCACTCTGCACATTCTTTTAACTGTAGTAAAACTTAACAAAACGGCGCTCCCCATAACTGGAAAGCGCCATTTTTAAGACATATTAATTGTCAAGTGACCTCATGGTAGGAAAGAGCAGTACATCCCTGATGGCGGGAGAGTTGGTGAGTAACATCACCAGTCGGTCGATGCCGTAACCGATACCGCCGGTAGGAGGCATACCAATTTCCAGTGCATTTAAGAAATCCTCATCCGTAGTATTGGCTTCCTCGTCACCTGCTGCCAGCGCTGCCTCCTGCGCCTTGAAGCGCTCCCTCTGGTCGATGGGATCGTTTAACTCAGAATATGCATTGCACATTTCACGGCCATAGATAAAAAGTTCAAAACGTTCCACATAGTCCGGCTTGTCCGGCTTACGCTTAGTAAGCGGAGATACTTCCACCGGGTGATCCATCACGAAAGTGGGCTGAATCAGATGCTCTTCCACAAATTCCTCGAAGAAGAGATTTAAAATATCACCCTTTGTATGGCGTGCTTCATAATGAATGCCTTTCTCATCAGCCAGCTTTTTAGCTGCTTCCGTATCCGGAACCTGGTCAAAATCCACACCCGCATACTGTTTTACGGCCTCTGTCATTGTCAGGCGCGCAAAAGGCTTGCCTAAATCTATCATTTCCTCCGCATAAGGAACCAGGGTGGTACCACACACTTCCTGTGCCACATAGCGGAACAGATTTTCTGTCAGATCCATCATGCCATAATAGTCCGTATAGGCCTGATAGAGCTCCATCAAGGTAAATTCCGGATTGTGTCTGGTATCCAGACCCTCGTTACGGAATACACGTCCAATCTCGTAAACCTTTTCCATACCGCCCACGATCAGACGTTTTAAGTACAATTCCAGAGAGATGCGCAGTTTTACATCCTCATCCAATGCATTATAATGGGTTTCAAAAGGTCTTGCTGCCGCACCGCCAGCATTGGCTACCAGCATGGGGGTTTCCACCTCCATAAAGCCCTGTTCATCCAGATATCTGCGGATGGCGCTGAGCACCTTGGAGCGCTTTACAAAGGTATCTTTTACATCGGGATTCATGATCAGATCCGTATAGCGCTGTCTGTAACGGATATCGGTATTGGTCAATCCATGGAATTTCTCCGGCAGAATCTGAAGACTCTTGCTTAAAAGCACCAATTCTGCCGCATGGACTGATATCTCACCGGTCTTGGTTTTAAACACTTCACCCTTGATACCGACAATATCTCCCACATCATATTTCTTAAAGTCCGCATAGGGCTCTTCCCCAATGGAATCCCTTGCCACATAGGATTGAATATTCCCCTGAAGATCCTGTACATTGCAGAAAGAAGCCTTACCCATGATACGTTTCTGCATGATACGGCCTGCAATGCTGACCGTCTTACCTTCCAGTCTATCATAGTTATCCTTGATTTCCTGGCTGTGATGGCTCACTTCATACTTGGTAATCCGAAACGGATCTTTTCCTGCCTCTTGAAGAGCAGCCAATTTTTCACGCCTTACTTGCAACAGCTGGTTAATATCCTGTTCTTGTCCTACATTATTTTGCTGCACGTTCTTATTCTGTATATCTGCCACGACTTTACTCCTTTAATTGGACCTCTGAATCTCCAATACCTTATACTGCAGTACACCTGCCTGCGTTTCTACCTCAACCACATCATTCAGCTTGCTGCCGATCAAGGCCTTGCCAACCGGGCTTTCGTTGGAAATCTTACCCTTTAAGCTGTTGGCCTCGGTTGAGCCCACGATTTTATACTCTAACTCCTCACTAAACTCTAAATCCAGAATCCTTACCTTGCAGCCGATGTTTATCTTATCTAAGTCTACCTCGTCTTCCACAACGACTTCCGCATTCTTTAAAATTTTCTCCAGTTCTTCAATGCGGGCCTCAATATCCCTCTGCTCATCCTTTGCTGCGTCATATTCCGCATTTTCGGACAAATCTCCCTGCTCTCTTGCCTCTTTGATCTTCTGGGCAACCTCCTGACGTTTTACTACCTTCAGTTCATGCAGTTCGTCTTCATATTTTCTCAGACCTTCATAAGTCAAGATGTTTTTCTTGGATTCCATGTCGTGCGCCTTTCTATTTTCCTATATTTTTCTGTAGTTACTGTTTTTAGGTTCAGGGTAACCTACACCTAAATTAACGTAGGTATTATACTGAATTTTACCGGGAGTGTCAAGACAGAGGCCTTCTATCCCGTATGCAATCTCGTAAAAAAGTATGAATATCGATATACCGAACTCCGTCGGCCCGTCTGCAAAGTTTTTTCCCTTCACCCTTATCCGTACAAAAGAACAGGCTGTCCGCAGGAAGTACAGACGGTTTTAGTCCATAGAGTCTGCTACCTGCCACAAAGACCGTTCTGCCCCGGGATGGCACATACAGTTTTCCCGCATTCTCACAAATACGCAGCAGAAACCCGTATTCCTGAAGCAGATTCTCCTGCAGCCGACTAAATTCCTCCGGCTTCTCGGTCACCACACTGATGCAGCGAGCCTTGCGAACATACTGCCAGGCCAGCTCCTCCGTCGCAATTTCTCTATCTTCCAACACAAAGAGATTATCCGGTGCGGCTTCGTAGTACTCTAACATACTCTGCAGCCAGGGGAAAGGCAGGGGCTCCTGTTCTCTCCGCAGCAGACTCTGTATTGCTTCTTCATACAGATAACAAACCGTTCCCTGCTGGGGCGGAATCTTCAATTGTTCCTCATACTCCCGCAAAGCCTCCTCAGGCCATGCTTTTTTTCTTCTGTAAATACCCGGGAAATGCACAGTAAAATTCCTGATACGACCTTGCTTAGAAGAACTGCCCACGGACGATTCCGTGAAGATTTCTTCTTCCGTCACATAAAACTGCCATTTTCCGAAACGACTATTTTTAGCCGGCATATCCGACTCCATCACAAAAGAAACGACTGTCAAATCTTCCATGCAAACTTGTACCCCCATTTAAGATATGCAGCCGTCTTTTTCTTATTCCTGAAAAATCTGATTTAATCCCGCCAAAAGTTCCTCCATGGTCTCCATGGAATTGATCATCTGCCTATACCGGGCCGAGTGCGGATATCCGGCTGTATACCACGCCAAATGTTTTCGCATTTCCCGAACCGCAGTATATTCTCCCTTCACCTCCATCTGGAGGTCGGCATGCCGCCTGATAAGGGCTTTGACTTCACCCGGTCCGGGCCTCTCCGGTATTTGTCCGGTGTCCAGATAGCTGACCACCTCCCTGAATATCCAGGGATTGCCCTGCGCTCCCCGTCCGATCATGACACCGTCGCAGCCTGTTTCCTCAAGCAGGGCTTTTGCAGAATAGGCATCTATTACATCTCCGTTGCCAATGACCGGTATGTGTACCGCTTCTTTCACCGCCCGTATACAATCCCAGTCCGCCTTGCCGGAATAGTACTGCTCCCTGGTCCTGCCGTGCACCGCCACCGCAGCGGCTCCTGCTGCCTCAGCAATTTGGGCGATTTCCACCACATTGACATGGGCTTCGTCAAATCCTTTGCGCAGCTTCACGGTCACCGGCTTGTCTATGGCCCGGGATACCTTACTGACAATCTCCTCCACCAGGCGGGGATTTTTCATCAGCGCCGAGCCTTCTCCGTTACCCACCACTTTGGGTACCGGACATCCCATATTGATATCTAAAATGGCAAAGGGACGCTCCTCAATCCGCTTTGCCATTTCTGCCATAATATCTGCATCGGAGCCGAACAATTGCAGGGATACGGGACATTCCTCCGGCCGGATCGCCATCAGCTCCTCGGTATTTTTACTGTTGTAATAAATAGCTTTGGCACTGACCATTTCCATACATAGCAGGCCTGCCCCCTGCTCTTTGCACAGCAGACGAAAGGGCAAATCCGTCACCCCGGCCATGGGTGCCAGGATCACTTGATTATCCAGTTCTACATTGCCAATCTTTAGTTTCATGCTCCGCGTTCCTGTTTTTTATTTTTCTCGTAGATAATACGCAGCCCATCCAGAGTCAAGGCACTGTCATAAATGTGAATGCTGTCCGTTTCCTCTGCGATCAGGCGGCCCAGGCCACCGGTTGCGACAACTTTAAGGTTCTGTACGCCGCTCTCCTCCCTGACCTTTTTGATGATATATTCCGTCTGTCCGATCTGTCCGTAAAACAGTCCTGCCTGCATACTGGTCACCGTTTCCTGAGCCAGGATGCTTTTCGGCTTTTTAATCTCGATACGAGGCAGCATGGCTGTCCGTTCCGCAAGCGCTTCGATGCTGATGCGCATACCCGGTGCGGTAATGCCGGCCTGAAAGCTGCCGTCAGCACTTACCAAGTCATAGGTGGTGCCGGTACCGAAGTCAATAACCAATACCGGTCCGCCATATTTTTCATAAGCGGCTACCGCATCGGCAATTCTGTCCGCACCGATAGCCCGGGGATTTTCCGTCACAATGCGGATACCCGTTTTCACTCCCGGTCCAACCACCAGAGGTGTATGTCCGATATAGTTGACAATAGCAGCCGTCAGCGAATGCATCACATCCGAAACCACACTGGCTATAATGGTTCCTTCTATCTGAGAAAACGCAATGCCCCTCACCCGCAGCAATTCTCCTAATAAAACTCCGTATTCATCTGATGTTCTGGGAGATTTCGTGGTAATGCGGAAAGTTGCCTTTAATTCCTCTTCCGCAAACACGCCGAATGTGATATTCGTATTGCCAACATCAATAACCAGAATCATGTCCGTTTTCCTCCAATATACTGCTCATATCCTCGTGCAAAATAAAAATACGGTAATACAGACTTAAGCTTTCCAACAACTCGCTCCGCTTTCTGCGCACCTCGGAGACCATCAATCCGCTGCTGATCTCATCATAATAAATATCGTCGTCATCAGCATTGGTTTCCAACACCACGCTTCCGTCCGCGTCAAAGCCAATGGTAAAAACACCGCCCACTTCCTCAGTAAAGAGTACACAGAGAATATGGAGTTCATCCTTAATGGAATCCGGTATACCGTTAAATTTTTCGTTGAAGTAATACTTCATTTCGTAGGAATTGGCCCCACAGAGCACCATTCTTTCTTCCTTTTCTTTACACATAGCCGAATACTCCTCTTACCGATACCTCTCCCGCATAGATTTCCTTTACTTCGCCGTCAGGCAGACGCACCATCAGCTCACCCTTTGGGTTGATGCCTTCCGCTATACCCTTATAGGCACCCGCAGGCTCCAATACTTCCACTTCCCTGTTTCGGTTTACCAGACAGGCATTGTAATGTTCCATCAGCAGGGACAGATCCATCCGCTCTAAAAAAAGCGCATAATCCTTTTCAAAGTACTCCATAATCTTTTCCAGCAGAAGCGCCCGGGATATGCTCTTTTTTAGTTCCGTTTCCAGTGAAACAGCCTTATCGGCAATCTCCGGTGAAAATTCCTGTGCTTTTACATTCACACCCACGCCGATCACCACATTGTCGATGTAGTCACTTTGCAGGCTCATCTCCGTCAAAATACCTGTTACCTTTTTACCGTTTAAAACAATGTCATTTGGCCATTTGATGTCCGGTCTGCATCCCCCGACTTCCTCTATGGCCCTATGTACGGCCAGCGCCATCACCAGCGTAAGCATGGGCGCTTTATCCGGTGCAAAATCCGGACGCAGAAGCAGGCTGAAATACAGATTCTTTCCGGCAGGAGAACTCCAGCTTCTGCCGCGCCTGCCCCGTCCTGCAGTCTGTTCGTCCGCTACCACCAATGTCCCCTCCGGTGCGCCTTCTTCAGCCATAGCCTTGGCCCTTACATTGGTGGAGCCAAGAGAAGCATGATATTCTATATTCTTACCTGCCCAGTCGGTGCGTAAACGGCTCTCCAACTCATCCCGATTCAACACATCAGGCAGTACGACCAGACGGTAACCCCGGTTACGTACCGCTTCTATTTCATAACCTTCCTTTTGCAGCTGCCTGATTGCCTTCCATATCGCAGCTCTGGTAACCCCGAATCGTTCACACAGATCCTGGCCCGACAGATACCCTTCGCTCTCCCGCAGAAGAGCTAATATTTTAGATTTCATAGGGTTGCCGCCATTACGGCCTTGATGGTGTGCATCCGATTCTCCGCCTCGGCAAATACAAGGGACTGGGAGGACTCAAATACTTCATCCGTCACTTCCATTTCCGTGATACCGAATTTTTTACCCATTTCGGCGCCAATTTTAGTCTTTAAATCGTGAAAAGCAGGGAGACAATGCATAAAAACAGCATGTTCTCCCGCATTTTCCATCACCTTTCTGTCTACCTGATAGGGAGAGAGTTCCTTAATACGACTTTCCCATACCTCGTACGGTTCGCCCATGGACACCCATACATCCGTATAGATAACATCGGCACCTTTCGTTCCCTCCTCCACATTCTCAGTCAGAGTAATACTGCCTCCGCTCTGTCCCGCAATCTCCCTGCATTTTTCCACCAGTTTTGCGTCAGGGAAATAATTTTTTGAGGTACAGGCGGTAAAATGCATACCCATTTTAGCACAGGTCACCATAAGGGAATTCCCCATATTGTAACGGGCATCCCCCATATAAGCCAGCTTAATACCTTCAATATGTCCGAAATGCTCTCTGATCGTTAAAAGATCTGCCAGCATCTGCGTAGGATGGAATTCATTGGTCAGACCGTTCCACACCGGTACTCCGGCGTATTTTGCCAGTTCCTCCACAATTTCCTGTCCATAACCCCGGTATTCAATACCGTCATACATACTGCCCAAAACCCGGGCCGTATCGGCAATA
Source organism: Lachnospiraceae bacterium (assembly GCA_022510705.1). Lineage (GTDB taxonomy): Bacteria > Bacillota > Clostridia > Lachnospirales > Lachnospiraceae > Acetatifactor. The sequence continues at coordinate 10,135 of JAFLSX010000017.1, read as the reverse complement.
CTCTCCTTCTTCCCTATCTGCGAACCTGACGGATCTAAATATGTGGTTCCCATTCCCAAATCGTGAGCTGCTACCTCAAAGGAGCATCTGGTGCGGGTACTGGTCTTTTCAAAAATCAACACAACATTCTTCCCCCGCAGAGTATCCGCCGGAATTCCTTTCTTCTTCTTCTCCTTTAAATCTGCCGCCAAATCCAGCAAATATGTAATTTCCTCAGGAGTATAGTCCAAAAGCTTTAAAAAATGACGTCCCTTTAAATCCATCTTGTCCTCCCACTTAAAAAGAGGGGCAGGGACAGCTTCTTTTGGGAAGTGTCCTATGCACCCTCTCCGCATCTTTGTTCTGTCTGTTTTCCTAATGCCTACTTATCACTCATTGCTCTGAAAGTAGTAGCTAAAGATGCAATCCCCTGCAAATCTGCAGGAAGCAGAATCTTGGTAGCCTGGCCGTTTGCTGCCTTTTCAAAGGCTTCCAGACTCTTGATCTTCAATACTGCTTCGTCAGCACCTGCTTCTTTTATCATGCGGATACTGTCTGCATTGGCCTGCTGAACCTTCATGATCGCTTCAGCCTGACCTTCTGCCTCACGGATCATCTTCTCTTTTTCTGCCTCAGCGCGCAAAATTGCGGACTGCTTTTCAGCTTCGGCACGCAGGATTGCGGACTGCTTCTCGCCTTCGGCGGAAAGAATCTGTGCTTTCTTCTCACCTTCTGCCCTGGTTACGGCTTCACGTCTCTCACGCTCGGCTTTCATCTGCCTCTCCATGGCGTTCTGAATCTCAGCGGGAGGAATAATGTTCTTAAGCTCCACACGGTTCACTTTGATACCCCAGGGATCCGTTGCAATATCCAGGGCTGCGCGCATCTGGGTATTGATGGTTTCACGGGAAGTCAAGGTTTCGTCCAGTTCCAGATCACCGATGATGTTACGAAGGGTCGTAGCTGTTAAATTCTCAATCGCCATCATGGGATTCTCCACACCGTAGGTGAAGAGTCTGGGATCCGTAATCTGATAGAAGACTACAGTATCGATTCTCATGGTTACGTTATCCTTGGTGATAACGGGCTGGGGCGGGAAATCTGCTACCTGCTCTTTTAAGTTGACTCTTCTGGCAACCTTATCCAAAAAAGGCAGCTTGATATGCAGTCCCACCGACCAGGTTCCCTGATAAGCGCCTAGACGCTCTACTACATAGGCCTGTGCCTGCGGCACAATCTTGATGCAGGAAACCAGTATTACCAACAGTAATACAATTAGGATGATAATTATCCACTCCATTTGAAATCCTCTCTTTCTTATATCATTATTATTTTTTATTAAATATTTTCTGCCTTAGGTTCTACAAGCAGCTTTACACCGCTGATCGCCCGCACAAATACAACAGTGCCCACCGGTATCTTTAGGTTTTCATCCAAGCTGCGGGCCGCCCATTCCTGTCCGCTCACCGTCACCTGTCCGATACCTTCCAGATTGTCAATCTCACTGATCACGATGGCCTGTCGCCCCACCATGCTCTCTACATTTGTTTTAATACGTTCCTTATTAAAATAGCGCACCGCAAGCGGTCTGGTAAAGAGCATTAGGACGATGGAGATAACCAGAAATAAACCTACCTGCACTACTAAAGGCGCATTTACTACAGCCGCCAATGCCGCTACCAATGCTCCCGCCGCGAACCAGATCGTGGTAAGTCCCATCGTTGCAAGTTCAACAATAATAAATATGATCAAAAGCAACAGCCAAATAAACAACATTTTGTCCTGCATATGATTCCCTCTTTTCTGAAAACCCTGCCTCGGGTAGGTCCCATGGCTTTGTCTTTATCCTAATCTTACTACAGCTCTCGGTTTCCGTCCATACTTTTATATGCACGAATTATAAATTTAATATTCCAAAACCTGCACTTTTCATACGAAAAGGGGCAGGAAAATCCTGCCCCGCCCTAACTATTTCATAAACAAACGCCCTTGTGTTCTATCAAACGGCATACTTACGGATTAATAGAATACGTGATTTCCGATAACCAGACCATCCCGTCCGTTGTTGCGTCTGAAATGTGTCAGATCACCTACATTGGAAACACCGGAAATCGCTTCTGTTGCCGCATCGATGCAGCTCTGTTTAATGTTGCCGGATTCCAATACTCTGTTTACCTTACCGCTTTGGGCAGGTGTGAACTGTCCGGACGCATAGATAACACCGTGAATGGTATCCGGATAAGCGGCGCTTCTGACACGGTTCATAACTACGGCGCCTACTGCCAGCTGTCCTTCATAACTCTCACCGCCGGCCTCACACTGGATCAATGCCGCCAACAACAGAGTCATATCCGCATCTGCGGTATACTGTCCGTAGTTGACATGGCGCTTGGCTTCCGCTTCGGCAGCCTCCCGCTCCTTAATTTCCTCCATGGTCTCTCCTGCGTCGATCTTAAACTCGATCGACACATATTCCATGGATACATAGCCATCTGCACCTTCATAATCGATGCAGGCCCATCCGTCCTCCCCGGTGGCGATCACCTCAACCTCTTCACCTTTGGGAAGAATTCCTAAAACATTGGCTTCCGTGCTGGGTTCCTCTCTGACTTTCAGACCAGTGTCCATATGAGCCACTGTAACACCTACGCTGGATGCCAGTTTTTCCGCATCCTCGCCGAACAACAGATATTCGTCGTTTGCCCAGCCTATCAAATCCCCTGATTGAATCAGGGTCCAGCCGTCTCTTCGTTCCAAGATTGTTCCGCCGCAATCCTTATATAACTTGCCGGCCTTATCGGCCTCTGCATCCGGTTCCGTGCGGACATTCAATGCGTTGCTAACATTTGCCATGACCAGCGTGGACTCTTTGTTCTCATAAACTGCATTTGGGTCCAGATTCAGTTCCGCCGCCGTGGCGCTTAATAAATCTGAAGTGTCCGTCGCACCGGGGTCCAGGATTGCCGATACACCTCCGTTAAATCCGATCAGGTAATTCTTACCGCTGCCAGCATCCGCATACAGGCTTGTCTGCATCACCAGAATCAGTGCCAGGCACAACCCGGTGAGAGACACAAGCCGCCTTCTGCCTCTTGCCATCTTAACTTACCTCCAAAATGTAAAATCTTCTCTCCGACAGTCCCCATTTACCGGAAATATCGGATACTCTTTTTCAGAATATGCCGATTTTATTACATTTATTACAAATTTGTTAAAAATTGTTACAAAAGATATGATAGCAGAGGTCTTTTCATTTGTCAAGTTTTGTATTTTCTACATATTTTTAGACTTATCAATGCACGCTTCCATGGCATTCATCACCGCTGCGCGCATGCCGCATTCTTCTAAAACCTTCACGGCCTCAATTGTCGTACCCCCAGGGGAACAGACCATATCTTTAAGTACTCCGGGGTGCAATCCTGTTTCCAGCACCATTTTAGCGCTTCCCAGTACAGACTGTGCCGCCATCTCATATGCCTGCTTTCTTGGCATTCCTGCCAACACCGCCGCGTCCGCCATGGCCTCTATAAATAAGAATACATAGGCGGGCGAACTGCCGCTGACACCCACCACCGCATCCATCAGGCTTTCGGGTACCAAAGATACTGTTCCAAAGGAACGCAATAACAGTTCTGCTCCTCCTGCCTCCTCATCCGTTACCAAATCCCCCCTGGCATAAGCAGTACAGCCTTCACCTACCAGCGCGGGTGTATTGGGCATACAGCGCAGTAATTTGATGCTGCGTCCGAACAATCCCTCTATATATGCCATGGTCTTTCCTGCAGCAATACTGATCACAACCGTATTCTCCCCCACCGCATCTTTGATTTCTGCAATCACCTCGGGGAAATATACCGGCTTTACTGCCAGGAAAAGAAAATCTGCTCCCATTGCTACGGCCTTGTTATCCGTTCCCGCATAAATTCCATAGCGCTGCCGCATTTTCTCCGCTGTTTCCCTCGTTTTAGAGGCACCGTATATCTCTTCCGGTTTTATTAAGCCTTGTTTTAATATGCCTACAATCATGGCATTTGCCATATTCCCCAAGCCAATGAACCCTATTTTCATATTCACCATACCTTTCTACAACGTGTACAAAATTATTTTTCACGTTTTCTTCGTTGTCTATATGCTTCGTACACCAAAAGGGATGCACTAACTGCCGCATTTAGGGATTCCAATCTGCCTTCCATTGGAATTCTTAAACAGAAATCGGCTAAAGCTGCCGTTTCTTCTTTCAGGCCATTTCCCTCATTTCCTATGAGAAATGCGGTACTGCCGCTATAGGAAAATGCATCATAACTGTCTTTGCCCTGCAGATGGGCAGCATAGGTCGCAATTTTTCTGCGACGCATTTCCTCCAGTATATCACTTAAACTTTCTACATAGAGAAAGGGCACACGGAAAACGGAACCCATGGTAGCCCGGATCGTCTTAGGATTAAAAATATCCACCGTCCCTTTTGTCATTATAACGCCTGTTATTCCAGCTCCCTCACCGCTTCGCAGGATTGTCCCTAAATTGCCCGGATCCTGCAGATCTTCCAAAAGCAGATACAGTCCGTTTTCAGCTGACAATATTTTTTCCTGCTCATAAGAGGGCTGCTGTAATACCGTCAGTACTCCCTGAGGCGTCTGTGTGTCCGCAGCCCGTTTCATCACCTCATCCGCTACCGTTTCAAAACCAGCCGCTTTAATTTTATTTAATAACGTGCGTTCTCTATCTGTTTTACCATTCTCCAGGCTTACCATCAGCTCCTGCGTCAGATATATTTCCCGAATCAACCGGGGTGGCGCCTCTTCCAACATCTTGAGGCCCTCCGCTACAAATACGCCGTCCCTGCGGCGCTCCCTTGCTTTGCTCTGCCACTGTACCAGTTGTTTGATATGCGAGTTGGACGTACTGGTTATCATACAGCTGACCTCCGTGTAAGAAAAAAACCTTGAAAGCCGAAATTTCCTGGCGCTTCAAGGTCCTTAAATTTCGATTTAACTATTTTAGAGAGACAATAACTTGCTGACTTCCAGAGAATATGCAGGAATCTCTTTCTGCATTGCAAGTGCTTCTTCAATATCGAAATCTACAAATTCTCCGGCCTTATAGGCAACTACCCTCTTAGTCTTGCCCTGAATCAGCAAGTCTACCGCATAGGCCCCCATAACGGAAGCATAGTAGCGGTCCTTACAGGTAGGGCTGCCGCCACGCTGCATGTGTCCTAGGATAGTGGCACGGGTCTCCATACCTGTTGCGGCCTCGATACGCTTTGCCATGGAATTAGAATGGCCGATACCTTCCGCATTGATAATGATGTGATGCTTTTTACCAATCTTGCGCTTTGCAATGATATGATTGATGATTGTCTGTTCATTGTAATCATACTCTTCAGGAATCAGAATATCCTCCGCACCGTTGGCAATTCCGCACCACAGCGCAATATAGCCGGCATTCCTGCCCATTACTTCGATAATACTGCAGCGCTCATGGGAGGAGGAAGTATCTCTTACTTTATCGATGGCTTCCATCGCCGTATTGACTGCGGTATCAAAACCGATCGTATAATCCGTGCAGGAAATGTCCAGATCGATCGTTCCCGGCAGACCAACCGCATTGATGCCAAGCCTTGCCAAAGCCTGTGCGCCGCGGTAAGAACCGTCACCGCCGATTACCACAAGACCGTCGATGCCATGCTTCCTACAGATGTCGGCGCCTTTCTGCTGTACCTCAAGCTTAGCAAATTCAGGACACCTTGCCGTACCCAAAATAGTACCGCCCTTCTGGATGATATCGGAAACATCCCTGGTCTGCATATCTTTGATATCCTCATGCAGCAGTCCCATGTAACCTCTCTCGATTCCCTTTACTTTTAATCCTCTGGCAATCGCGGTACGCACCACTGCACGAATCGCAGCATTCATTCCGGGCGCATCTCCGCCGCTTGTCAATACGCCGATTGTCTTTACCTGATCAGCCATTCCCCAACCTCCTAACCAATTTCCTATATTTTAATCCTTTTTTACAGTATTTTCAATCATTTTGTAATTTTACTTCGTTACCACTTTGACATTTTCCTCTCCGAAAAGTCCGTAGAGGGATTTCAGCAGAGACTCATCTGCTTTTACATTTCTGTTACGGGGCAATTCCTTCATGGCTTTGGGATTTTCAATATAGATCACAATACCGTCATTGCCCTCCGACTCTGCTATTGTCGCAAACAGTTCCTCTTCCACTGCCTGATAGGCTTCTCTGTCGGGGAATTTGATCCAGATCGTTTTGGAGAGCTGTTCAAAAGGCAGAATACGCTCGCAGATCAATTTTCCGTCCTTCTCCTCCTCCACGGATACCCTGCCGGTCACAAACACCTTGGCATCCTCAGTGAGAAAAGAAGTATTTTTTTCATAATCCCTGGGAAATACCACTACTTCCACCGTTCCCACCAAATCCTCTATGGTAAGAAACGCCATGATCTTGTCATTCTTAGTATATTTGATGGTTTTTTCCGCGATCAAACCCCCGATGGTGGCTGTCGATCCATCCGGAAGACTCACTTGCCCTGTTTCCTCATCTAACGCAAAATCCGCCGTTGTCGCAGTGATCTTTTTCCGCCAGACACCCTCATACTCCTCTAAAGGATGTCCGCTGACATAGATACCCAGTACTTCCTTTTCAAAATTAAGAAGTGTTTCCTTGGAATACTCACCCACATCGGGCAGCTGTATATCAAAATCGGACTTATCCTCTTCCTCTACCATGTCAAAAAGAGACAACTGCCCTGCCATATTGTTCTTCTTATCCTTTTGAATGCTGTCCACAACCTGCACATATACTGTCATCAGCTGCTTGCGGGTGCCGCCCAGACTGTCTAAGGCTCCCGCCTTGATAAAGTTCTCGATGGCTCTCTTATTCAAGTCTTTATCCGCCATCCTGTTTATAAAGTCCTTTAAGTTTAAGAATAATCCTCTGGCTTTTCTCTCCTCCACTACGGCATTGATGACCGGCCAGCCCACACTCTTAATGGCCGTCAATGCATAGCGGATACTGCCGTCCGCCACAGAGAATCCGCTTTCTCCGTGATTGATATCCGGAGGCAGGATTTTAATCCCCATGTTCCGGCAGACCAGAATATATTCGGAAACCTTTTTGCCGTTATCTATCACAGAGGTCAATAACGCCGCCATAAACTCTACCGGATAATAGTACTTTAAATAAGCTGTCTGATAAGCCACAACCGCATAGCAAGCCGCGTGTGATTTATTGAAAGCGTACTTGGCAAAGTCCATCATGGTTTCATAGATGCCGTCCGCTACCTTTTCGTCAATGCCCTTAGCCACACAGCCGGGAACACCCTCTTCCACATTGCCATGGATAAAATTCTCTCTCTCCTTTTCCATGACGGACTGCTTCTTTTTACTCATGGCACGGCGCACCAAGTCACTGCGCCCTAAGGTATAACCGCCCAAATCCCGTACGATCTGCATAACCTGCTCCTGATAAACAATGCAGCCGTAGGTGGGTGCAAGGATGGGCTCCAACTGAGGGCAGGCATAGGTAATTTCCTCGCCGCTGTTCTTGCCCTTTACATACTTGGGAATAAAATCCATGGGGCCCGGACGGTACAAAGAGATTCCCGCAATGACATCCTCCAGATTCTGGGGCTTTAATTCCTTCATAAAGTTTCTCATCCCCACGCTTTCCAACTGGAACACGCCATCCGTCCTGCCGGTACCCAAAGAATCTAAAACATTTTTATCATCGTAGTCTATATTATCAATATCAATGTAGATTCCCGTATCCTTCTCGATCATCTTAACCGCATCATTAATAACGGTCAGGGTGCGCAGACCCAGGAAATCCATTTTAAGTAACCCCAGCTCCTCCAAAGTCGTCATAGTAAACTGGGTAGTTATGGAACCGTCCGCTCCTCTGGAAAGCGGCACAAACTCATCTGCCGATTTCTGGCAGATCACAACGCCTGCCGCATGCATGGAGGTATGTCGGGGAAGACCCTCTAAGCGCCTGCACATATCAATCAAATGCTGCACCTGTTCATCGGTGCCGTAGAGCTTACGGAACTCGGGATTGATTTCCAGCGCTCTGTCTATGGTGATATTGAGCTCATTTGGCACCATCTTGGCAATGGAATCTACATAGGCATAAGGTAAATCCATAACCCGCCCCACATCCCGGATCACGCCTTTGGCAGCCATGGTACCGAAGGTAACAATCTGTACCACCTTATCCGCACCGTATTTACGGCCCACATAGTCGATGACCTCCTGCCTTCTTTCAAAGCAGAAATCAATATCGATATCGGGCATGGAAACACGCTCCGGATTTAAGAAACGTTCAAACAGCAGATTATAACGGATGGGATCTATATTCGTGATCTTTAAACAGTAAGACACTATACTTCCCGCCGCGGAACCACGCCCCGGCCCCACGGGAATGCCGTTTTCCTTCGCATAGTTGATGAAGTCCCACACAATGAGGAAATAGTCCACATAGCCCATGGTACGGATAACACCCAGCTCATAGTCCAGTCGTTCTCTGAGCGTCTGTCCGGTATCTCCCGCCGGCAGACTGCCGTCTCCGTAACGCAGTGTCAGTCCCTCATCACAGAGCTTATTTAAATAACTCCAGGAGTCATAACCTTCCGGCACATCATACTTAGGCAGCTTCGTGACGCCAAACTCAATTTCCACATTGCATCTGTCTGCAATGCTCTGTGTGTTTTCCACTGCTTCCCAAGCGTAGGGGAAGAGCCCTTTCATCTCTTCCTCACTTTTGACATAGTACTGCCCGCCCTCGTAACGCATACGGTCAGTATCCGTAAGCTTCTTGGCCGTCTGCAGACAGAGCAGGATATCATGGGAATCTGCATCACCCGCATAGGTATAGTGTACGTCATTTGTTACGACCAAGGGAATATCCAGTTCCCTGCTGATCTTTATCAGCTCGGTATTAACCAGCCTCTGCTCCGGGATTCCATGATCCTGCATTTCCAGAAAATAATTGCCTTTTCCAAAACAGGCCTCGTATTTTAAGGCCATTTTCTTTGCCTCGTCTACCAGCCCCTTTACAATATACCGCTGCACTTCTCCTGCCAGACAGGCTGATAATGCAATAATCCCCTCATGATACTGCTGCAAAATCTCCATATCCACACGGGGCTTATAGTAGTAACCTTCCGTAAATCCTCGGCTGACGATCTTCATCAGATTTGCATAGCCTGTATTGTTCTCTGCCAAAAGCACCAAATGATAATATCTGTCCTCACCTCCGGTCAACTCCTTATCGAAACGGGAATTGGGCGCCACATAGACCTCACATCCTAAGATGGGCTTAATGCCTGCAGCTCTGGCTTCTCTGTAAAAATCGATAACACCGTACATGACACCATGGTCCGTAATTGCCGCACTGTCCATGCCCAGTTCTTTCACGCGTTTGACATATTCTTTGATTTTATTGGACCCATCCAACAGTGAGTATTCTGTGTGGACGTGTAAATGCGCAAATGCCATGCCGGTTCCTTTCTTTATCCTAAAGTGCGTTATTGTGTAATGCCTTTGGCGTTACATTTCATACCCTTTTATTATATAAGTGTATACAGTGAAAATCAAGCCGCCGCACTTTGTAAAAACGGGCGGCCCGCAAGCCGCCCGCTCCAAAGCATTTTATACTTACAACTAACTTATACAAAAGGATTTTCGGTAGGATACATCATACCCTTAGGCTGATTGAAATTCAGATCCTCTACCGGAACACCAATGTATTTAAAGACTTCGTACAGGGACTTGCCGAAATGTCCGAAAGCCACTGCTCCGTGGTGAGGATAATTCTTCTCAATCAGGACATGGCGGTAAAATCTTCCCATTTCGGGAATAGCAAATACACCGATGCTGCCGAAAGAACGGGTAGCTACGGGCAATACCTCACCCTGTGCGATATAAGCACGAAGCTTGCAGTCAGCAGTACTCTGGAGACGATAGAAGGTAATCTCACCGGGCATAATATCACCTTCAAGAGTACCGTTAGTAACTTCTTCAGGCAGAGTTCTCGCCATGATCATCTGATTCTTCATATTGCAGAAGGCCAGCTTTCTGGAGCAGGTATTTCCGCAGTGGAATCCCATGAAGGTATCCTTGTGGGTATAATCGAA
>JAFLSX010000016.1 GCA_022510705.1 Lachnospiraceae bacterium | reverse complement strand
CGCCCTCCTTTTCCAGTCCCGTATAGCAGAAGGAGGAGAGGTATTCCAAAGTCTGTTTTTCCTTCCCCTCGTTATAAAGAGTGTTCTGCATGCGCACAACAGAGGTTCCGTCATAAAACTGCATCACTGTTTCTACACGGGTATGGGTGACTTCTTTATCCTCCTGCGTAATAACCAGTCTGCGTCCGATCTCATTTCTTGTATCTTCCATGCCTACATAAGTAAACAAATATCCCGGTGCCGTCACAATATGCTTGTTTCCATGTTTTTCATAGGGACGGTTATAGCCGGATAAATTAACTTGTACAAGCTGAAATGCTTCTTCGATATAGCGCTCCGTCGCTTCTTTGTCACCCTGCTTGCATTCCGGCCCCGTTTTGACAATGTCACTCTGTCTAAACGGAACATGCGAAAAATGCAGCAGTTTCAGCTGTTCCTTAATCGTAATCCCAAATACGATATAGACACCGTTTTCCTCTTTTGTTATATATTCCTTTATATATTCCATATCCGCTCCATTCCGACCGACTTAAGTCTGCCACTACCTATACAAGGAATGTATCACAATTTTTCACAAATATCTATAAGTTTCATCTTGTTAAGATGAGCAAAAACAGTTATGATAAGAGTGTCTATGGACCTACAGATACCTAAACAGACGAATTCATAAGAAACGAGGAACAGCTATGGGCGGATTTTTTGGTGTGGCAGCAAGTCAGGATTGTACCTTCGATTTATTTTTCGGAGTGGATTATCACTCCCATTTAGGAACCAGACGTGGTGGTATGGCCGTGTATGGAAAGGACGGTTTTAACCGTGCGATCCACAATATTGAAAATTCACCTTTCAGAACCAAGTTCGACAAGGATGTGCAAGAGATGGAGGGGCATTTCGGTATCGGCTGTATTTCCGATTATGAGCCTCAGCCTCTGATCGTACGCTCTCACCACGGGACCTATGCACTGACCACTATCAGCAAGATCAACAATGTGGAGGAACTAACGAAAAAGCTTTTTGACAATGGCTACTCTCACTTTCTGGAAATGAGCGGCGGTGACATTAATGCGACCGAACTGGTAGCTGCTTTGATAAACCAGAAGGAGAATCTGATAGAGGGTATCAGCTATGCATTAGAGGTAATAGACGGCTCTCTCTCCCTGCTTTTAATGAACCAGGCCGGCATCTATGCCGCAAGGGATAAATACGGCCGTACTCCCATCGTCATCGGCCGCAAAGAAAATGCTTTCTGCGCTTCCTTTGAAAATTTTGCTTTTAAGAATTTGGGATATAAAGATTACAAAGAATTGGGCCCCGGAGAAGTGGTCGTTATGACAGACAAGAATTGCATCACCTTGGTAAATCCGGGAAAAGAAATGAAGATCTGTACTTTCTTATGGGTCTACTACGGCTATCCTTCCAGCTCTTACGAGAACGTCAGTGTAGAGCAGATGCGGTATAACTGCGGTGCAAAAATGGCGCAGCGAGATAACGTAAAGCCTGATATCGTAGCCGGCGTACCCGATTCCGGCACGGCACATGCCATCGGCTATGCCAATGAATCCGGTATTCCTTTTTCCAGACCATTTATCAAGTATACACCTACCTGGCCCCGCTCCTTTATGCCCACTATACAGAGTCAGCGTAATCTGATTGCGAAGATGAAGCTTTTAGCAGTGGAAGACCTTATTCGGGATAAGAGTCTGTTACTGATTGACGATTCCATCGTGAGGGGTACACAGTTGCGGGAAACCACAGAATTTCTGTATCAGAGCGGCGCAAAAGAAGTGCATATCCGGCCCGCCTGCCCGCCCCTGCTTTACGGCTGTAAATATTTGAATTTCTCCCGTTCCTCTTCGGAAATGGATCTGATCACACGCCGTGTCATTGCCAGACTGGAAAACGGCAACGTGACCGACGAAGTTTTACGGGAATATGCCGATCCGGATTCTGAAAAATACGAACGCATGGTAGAAGAGATCCGCAAGGAATTACACTTTACCTCCCTGCGCTTCAACCGACTGGACGATATGCTGGATGCAGTAGGCACCGACAAATGCAAGCTCTGTACCTACTGCTGGGACGGCAGAGAATAAAGTTTACATATGGGGTGGGGTCCGGAATGCTTAGAACACATCACCTTCGTAGTACTGTAACAGCAATTGTACTACACGGTTGTAGCTGATCATGCCGTCCTCCACTCCGTTTAATTTTAAGGACGTTTCTACAAAGCTGTCGGAAACGGCATCCACTACCTCGGTATCGATCAGGGCAGAACCGTTTATTCTGTCCCATTCTTCTTGTTTTACAAAAATATTATCTGCATGTACCTGGGGCAGAATCTGCTCCTCCTCATAATAACGCTCCCTATTTCCTCCAATCACATCATAAAAATCGTTGTCCAGATAATACAGCACGCTCAAATATCCGCTGTACTCAAAAAATATATCACCGGAGGAAATACAGGCCAAAAAGCCCACAAAATTGGCATCGTCCTCATAGATAAAACCCTTCAAATGAGCCAGTTCATGACACATGGTCGCCGGCTTGTTGGTCAAATACATCACATCATTATAATTGGCTTCCATGGAAAAAGGGAAATAATATCCCTGCATATACTGCTGGCACATAAAATCAGAGAAAATAAGCGGCTTGGGTCTGGGATAGAAGCCCTTTAATCCCGTATATATCTTTCCTAAATTCTGCATCTGCAGAATTGCTTCTTCTGCCATATCACCATTGTAAACAATATCTCCGTTTTCATCCCGCTCCACTACCGCGGAAAGCTCATTGCACCGGCGTACCACATAGTTACGCACCGCTAAAAGTTCTTCAAACGTATAATCTCTTTCCTCAATACCCAGATACTTTTTATTAAAGCCGCTGCCATGATACAGCAGAGTACAGTTTAAGGTCATCACAAGCAGAACGCCTAACAGGATCCACGCCAGACCCCGATAGAATTTTGCCGCTCCGCCTGCCAGCTTTTTCCTTCCGTTTTTCCGAAACCGGGGAAATAGCAGCGTCACCAAAAGCACCAGACCCAAAAGCAGCGCCGCAAGGGTTAAGAATACGCCTGCTGCCAGCAGCCACTCTCCTACGGAAAAAGGGAAAAAACCTGTAAATCGTCCATAGGTATTCACCCAAACGGGAAAGATATGGGCAATATACCAGTCGCAAAAGGCAGGAACACACCAGGCTGCCACATTCAGCCCGACAATTCCTGCCAATATTCCCAAATAAATTTTTTGTTTTAAATTGAACTTATGTAATTTCACATGCATCATCCTTCACTACTGCCGTTCTGATTCTATCATACCACTAACAACTCGGATTTGCATTGAAAATTTTTACCTGATTTAGTATTGCTTTCCTTGACGGTACTCTTCCATAATCTTACTCAATTAAGTCCTCATCATAAAATACGTTAAATATTTCGGAGGTAAGCACCACATACCCATAATCCAGTTCAAAGCATACATGGCTAAAACCTATATCCGTCAGTGTCTCCGCACTGAGCAGTGCTGCGCTGTCACCGTCCAAAACCGATTTTGTCAAAAGCAGTTCTGTATCTTCCATTGTTTCCGAACCGCTGGGGGTGGCCAGCATTTTGATACTGACCGGACTGCTGCCGCTCCACTGGATCAATATACTGTCAATTTTAGCCGCGTTATACCACAGCGCCTCGTCCGTCACCTCATTCTGATTGCTGTCATAAAAGCGAACACTTAAAAGCTCCGGCAGCTTAGAATTAAAATCGCCCGCTTCTGAGTCGGCGCTTTGATCCATCATCAGTTTCTCTTCATATTCCGTTATCGTATTTCTCTCCCGCTCACTCTGCTCCGCCCTATACATGCGGAACCGCATCACCACACCTACAAACAGCACCAGCAGTATAACTGCCGCAATCCAGCCGCTCCAAAGAATCACTCTTCTTCCGGGTGCTTCCGCATCTTCTTTTATAATTTCTAAATCTAACACCTGAGAAAGCAGCTCTCTGTTTGCTCCCTGGGGAATGGCTGTATCATTTTCCCATTTGGAAACCGCCTGCCTGCTGACTCCCATATGTTCGGCCAGCGCTTCCTGCGAGAGATTTTTCTCCTCTCTGGCCTGCTTGATCTGTTCACCTAACGTCATTTCATATTTCCTCCTTAACGGTAAAATTTATAATCGATTATGACCTTATTATATCCGCAACCGCGGTTGCATTCTACCAATTAGTCGCAACTTTGCGGTTGCTGCTTCATATTTAATTGAACCGGTATGACAAATTTTAAGCCTTTTGAAATACCACAGTGACCAGCATTTCCTCCCCGTTTATCTCGGCAAAAATATCTCCGTTCATTTTGAACATAAGCTGACGGCAGATATAAAGGCCTAAGCCGCTTCCGCTTTTACCACCACTATTGGAACCCCTCCAAAAGCTGTCAAAAATGTGTACCAGTTCCGATTCGGGCAGGGTGGAACCACTGTTTTTTATTGTGATAAGACGACAGCCCTCTTCCTCTGAAAATGTTATACTGATCATTCTTCCGTCACCATATTTTATGGCATTTTCGATGATGTTCTGCAGCACTTCAATGCTTCGGTCGAGATCTCCCCTGACAATGCAGTCTGCAAATGTATCAATATGAAACTTTGTTTTATTTACCGCCAGTTTTTCTGTGTAGTAAGCTGAAATATAATCCACAGCTTTCGAGAGATAAAACTCACTGTTCTTCACCTCAAACTGCAAAAAGTCCTCGCTTGCCGCATGGGAAAGCTCGGACACAAAATGTTCTATTTCATCTGCTTTTGTCTGAATGCCGCAGAAAGCTTCCTGCTGTTTTTTTGTATCTTGATAAAGCCCTTTTGAAAGCGCTGATGCATAGAGCATAATAGCGGAAAGGGGTGTTTTGATGTCATGGGAAATAGACAGCAGAAGTGTCTGTTTTTCTTTTTGGAGCGCAAGCTCATGCTGCTTTTGCTGCTCCATGGTTTCCCGCAGCAGATTTACACCCCACATAAAGCGCCCGAAAAAGCGGCTGCGATTTTCCTCTAATGGAATACTGAGATTCCCTTTGGAAAGCTCATATGGAACGTTTGCCAAGCGGTAAAAGGGCTGTAGCAATTGCTTGCGTATAAAGAGCATGATGGCAAGAAGCAAACCACCGAGAACAGCCAGAGAGCAATTTAAAATGATTCTAATATGCATGACATTTTCGGTGTGCAGTACATAATCAAAGCGATAAAGTTTGCTGTCAATTTCTTTTATCACATACGGATTTTGTACATTATAAAAACCGACAGTACCGTCATATGCTGTTATGCCGGTTACATACCTGCAGGCAGAAATATCCGGGCTGGCCCCATTTCCCAGTTCATTGCACAAGCGGCTGATCTCCACCCGGTAGGGCTTATTTTCATCATCCTTTTCAGCTGCCAAAAGAGAGAGGTTTGCTCCTGCAAAGATTATGGCGATTAGCAGAATGACTGCCAGCATGATTTTGTCAAAGCTTTTCATACGAATTTGTACCCCGTACCCCATACGGTCTGAATTCTCTCAGGCTGCTTGGGATTGTTTTCAATTTTTTCTCTCAAACGGTTAATATGAACAGTCAGAGTCTGTAATTCGGAATCACTGTCACAGCCCCATATGCTGTTGAATATATACTCCTTTTTCAGTGTTTTTCCACTATTTGAAACGAGTAAGAGCAGCAGTTCAAATTCCTTGGCCGTCATATCCAGCTTTATGTCGTTTCTGTAAGCCGTCATTTCTGCTTTGTTGAGCCTTAAATCTCCGCTTACAATTTCTTCAAGAGAATACCTGCGCTTAAAAATTCCCGCAATTTTAGCTAAGAGAATATCGATATCAATGGGTTTTTCCATGTAGTCATCTGCACCTAGAAGCAGACCGTTTAATTTATCGTTTTTCCCGGTCCTTGCACTCAGGATAATAATGGGAGTATCACTGGTTTTTCTGATTTTTTCACAGATGGCAAGGCCGTCGATACCCGGCAGCATGATGTCCAACAGGACAAGCCTTGCCCCATATTTTTCAAAAAGGGACAAGGCTTTTTCTCCGTTGTCTGCAGTGCTTACCACATAGTTTTCCGCTCTTAGAAAATCCGTCAGCAGTCCTGCTATCTCTTTGTTATCCTCAATGATCAAAATGTCCGTCATAGAATCCCTGCTTTCCATAAACTTATCTTGTTACCAGCCCATTTCCATGAGCCAGTTGTTAATAGAACGCTCTCTGTCACGCATTTGCGTGGGTGAGGTGTATTTATCCAAATGATACTCGCCCTTGATATTGCCGTCAACAATAAAGAGTACGCGGGAGCATTTCGCTGCCACCCTTGCATCGTGGGTCACAAGCATAATGGTAGTACCGTCCTGATTTAATTTAGCAAGCTCCTCCATGACTTCTTCGGAAGAGGTACGGTTCAAGGCACCGGTAGGCTCGTCCGCAAAGATCATCTTGGGTTTATTGATCATACTGCGGCAGATACATGCTCTTTGTAATTGTCCGCCAGAAACCTCATTAATATCATGATCGGCAATGTCAATAATGCCAAGACGGCGCATTAAATTCTGCCCCTCCTCCAGTTTTTCCCTGCGGCTTAAGGTGTTACGTTTGGAATGTATGGCGGGCAGCAGGATATTGTCCAGTACTGAGAGATTTTTCAACATATACATCTGTTGAAAAATAAAGCCCATTTCATCCAAGCGTAGTTTTGCAAGTTCGGGCTCTGACATGGAGGCGATATCCCTGCCGTCAAAGAGCACCTCTCCGGAAGTGGTATGATCCATGCCCGAAACCGTATAAAGCAATGTGGATTTCCCGGAACCGGAGGGGCCCATAATGGCCACCATTTCTCCTTGTTCCACTGTGAAGTTTATGTTTTTAAGCACGTTGTTTTGGCGCTTGTTGGTAATATAGGTTTTACAGAGGTCTTTTACTGCTAATGCTTTTTCCATAATCGATATTCCTTTCTTTATTCAATGTTTGAGGTCTGTGAAGCTGTAATGGTTCTTGTATATAATGAGGTGAGAAAAGCGCTCAGTGTGGTTATACCCAGCAAAGCAAGCGGATAGACCGCAAATGTCTCTATGGGGTTAATCTGGTATTCTATACCGTATGCCGTACCTATTAAATGAAAGATGGGATCCATGCAAAGCCTTGTGAGCGGCAAACTGAAGATATCGGCGATCACCGCGGCAAGGATCACCACAAAACAGAAGCGAAGCGTATGCTGTCCCATGATCTTTTTACTGTCAATACCGATTGCCCTCATAAGGGCAATTTCACTCTTCTCCTTTGTTATGAAGGAACGCTCCATGAGCACGGTCACCAGTGCGGTAATGATCAAGGTGAGCATGAGCACCAAATATTCCACTGTGCGTACCGAATCGGAAGCGCCCGTACAGTCATTTACATATTCTGACGCAGTAAATATATTCTCATTGTCAAAAAGTTCTTTCATTTTCTCAATTCTTTCTGTTATTTCAGAACTGTCGGGATGATCGGTAAATTCAACTTGTATGGCCATAGCACCGCTTGCTTCATGCATATTGGTTTTAGCATCTTCGTGTAATCGGCCAAATTCCCCCATTTGGTTCATTGTGGAGAAGAAGGCAGTAACCATATATTCCTTTTCTTCGCCATTAATATTGATGTATACCGTATCACCGATATGGGCACCGATCAACTCTGCCGCCTGTGGAGTGAGAGCGATTTCATATTCATTGGAGGGAGCGCTTCCTTCTTGATAAACATACTCGTCAGCGTGGGGACCTTTACCCTGCTGGAAGCTGAGCTTTACAGAGTGCCCGTTAAAGCTCACGGAATATTTATACTGCACTTCTATCACACACTCAGCAGGCATACCGTTCTCTGCCAGGATATCTTCGACTTCTTTCAGTGTTTCATAAACGATTTCGTCCCCTTCACTAAGGTTCATCATATAGACCGCACGGTCAGTATCAACCATATATACATCGCTGTAGGTCACGCCGAAAAGGGGTATCAGTTTATCACTGCACAGAGTATTTGCCGTATTGGCAAGTATCATGACCAAAAGCAGACAGATAGAAAATACGGCTGTAATAATGCCAAATTGTTTCGGACTGCTGAAAAGGTCATTAAGAGCAAGAAAACCCGTAGTGCCCAGTCTGCTTTTTCCAAGGTGCATAAGACTCTTCTTTCCAAAGCGTTCGCCGGTCTGCCCGTTCCTGACCGCATCTATCGGAGAAAGCGTTTTGATCTTCTTGGTGCAGGAATAACAGAATAGCAAAATGATGGCAACTACCCCTGCCGAGCATAGAAAACTTACAAGCAGACTGTTTTTGCTGCCAAGTACCATATTTTTTGAGACCCTTACTAAGAGCATATTCCCAAAAGGAACAGAAGCCACAAAGCCTATGACGGCACCCAGAACCCCTATACCTAGATACTTCGTAATATACAGGCAGCGTATAGCACGGGTTCCCATACCGATTGCTTTCATGACGCCGATTTCCCTGAATTCTTCAGCTATTGTAAAGCCAATGGTAAAACGCAGAACCGTAAAAGACACAAGAATCAACCCGATGCTTACCACTAACAGAATACCTGCGATAATCATAGGCATAAAATAGGTCATCCTGATCATGGAAATATCACCGTCAAACATGATACCGCTTTCTTCGGAAACAGCATCTTTTAATGAAATGATATCGTCGGTGGATATATAGTAAATATTAGTGGAAAAGTACTGTTGTATGGTTTCATTCTCCATAAGCTGTTCATAGTCATCAGGATGGATGATAAAACGGGGATTTCCCATAAAATCCGAACCGAAAAATGCATCCTTTCCTGAACCTGCAATGGTAAGGGAAAGCGTAGTACCGCTATGCTCCAACACAATGGTATCACCGTTATTTAATTTGCTCTTTTCTATAATGTTTCCTGTAATATAAATTTCTCCCGGGTTTATCTCGGTAATGACGTTATTGTCTTCGTCAAAATAATTTAACTGTGCTTCTTCCAGAGAAAGTATCAACCCTGCGTTGGTAAAATTGAATGGTTTTGTGCCATCCAGCGTAAAATTATCACTGTTGACTATGATTTGAGGTTCGGTACGATAATCTTTTACCGACGGCTGTGAAGTCAGTACTTCTTCCAGTGCCGACCCGCCGTCCCCTGTCCGAGATAAGATAAAATAGTTTTGGGTAAGCCCTGCCTTGTCAAAATAATAGTCCAACCCGCTTATCACTGTAAGAATATTATTCACGCTGCTTGCCACGAACATGGTCGCAAGAATCACAAACAAAAGAATGATAATGTTCATGGTCTTCTTACGCTTTAAGTCTTTCCTTAAAATTCTGAAAAACATAGGTAAACTCCTTTATCCTGCCGTTATGACCGGCATTTATTTTATACTGCTCAATTTTTTCTGCGTCAATAACAAATCTGCAGACTGTGATTGCACTTTAGCATGGAAATTATTAAATAATCCTTAAATTACAACCGGTCATTTTATCTAGATGTAAAGTCTCGGTTTACATTTACTCCTAAAATTGCACTTCTAATATGATGGTTTTGTTCCTGCATATATGGTAGACTCATCATAGGAGGAATAGGAAAATGAGTTTAGGAAAGAACATCCAATTTTTGCGAAAACAGCAAAAGATCACACAGGAGCAGTTAGCAGAAAAAATGGCTGTATCCCGCCAGACGATATCCAAATGGGAATCGGATGAAGTGATTCCGGAACTAAATAAGCTGATAGAGTTAAGTGACCTGTTTACCTGTAAGCTAGATACTATGATTCGAGAGGATTTAAAGGAACAAAAGGATATTTATTCGGAGATTATGCTCAAAACAGTGAAACCGTTTAGAATGGGACGATATGTAATCATCAGTCCTAATCCGGAAGATGATGTATCCGCATATTTGGATGCATGGGCGCAGAAATCAGGACTTTATAAAATCAAACCGGATGCGAAGAAGATCGGCTGGGACTTTCCCTATATTTCTCTGGAACTACAGAATCGTTTTGGGCTGCGAGGATATGTAGCGGCATATATTCTGCCGGAAGAATTTGAAGAGTATCCCGGTGTAGAATACGTCGATCAGGTGGAAGCAGACTATGCTGTAATTACGGTTTACGATCCCTTTGCGGCTGCCTTCGAACGTATTCCCAATGCCTATAAGCGCATCATGGAATATTTACAGGCAAATGGTTTTAAAGAAAAACCAAAGGATAATGTCCTGTCCTGTTTTGAATATGTTTATGACCAAAACGGCGTGACCTGTATGGATGTCTATATACATGTAGACAGCGTTTCCAAGACAGCGGCATTCACAAATTTTTCTTAGATAGAGGATATATTTTATATGAAAACAACGTTATATTTCAGGAGGTATATATGGAATTAATCAAGCAAAACAGTTTTACCACCTGCGGTCAGGCTTGTATTGCAATGATTGCAAATAAATCGATAGAAACCGTGATCCGGGACATGAAAACAGACGGTCCCACAAGTATTGGTCAGTTGATCGATATTCTTGATAGGTACGGTATTCCCCATGCTGAAAGGAATGTGAGGATATCTAAGAAAAACCCTAAGCCATATCCTTTTTCCATATTGACCGTACATACTCATGCGGGATATACTCATTGGACCCTATTATACCATGGAAAATATTATGATCCGGAGTTTGGATTAATTGAAGGAGAGTATACTTTTGGCAAGATTACATCCTTTTTAGGAATCCTGTTGGAATAGATAAGTATTGTAAGGTACCATTATGGGAAAGCAACGTATTTTAACACAATATCCCGCTGCAAATTTATAATCCTGCACACTCAGAGAATAATTTTATATTTACATCTTATAATTAAATAAACGTGTAAAACATTTCAAAATATAGTTGACAAAATTGACTCAATAAGATAAAATCAATTCATTCAGAGTAATCAAGAAGCGTGCAGTCAGCACATTCCGGGCAAGTTCTGCCACCTTACTCAAAATTATAATTAAACAAGTGGCAGAGATGTTGTCAGGGTATGTCGGCGGCCGAGCTTTGATGCTCCTCTGTCCATACGGAGGAGAAATCATATGGGAAAGATGAGTACCTCGATCAATCACTACTTAAGCGACAATCGGAGGTTTTCCGATCTCTTTAACGGAATCTTCTTTCAAGGAAAATCTGTGATTCATGCGGAAAATCTACAGGAAGCCTCGCAGGTCTACCATGAGGTCATGGGTGAGACCGGGAGGTCGAGAGGACGTAAAGAGCGTATTCGTGATATCTGCAAGCAGCTTAAGACTGGCGGAATACTGCGCGTGCTGGCACTGGAAAACCAGGAGTTGACC
Source organism: Lachnospiraceae bacterium (assembly GCA_022510705.1). GTDB lineage: Bacteria > Bacillota > Clostridia > Lachnospirales > Lachnospiraceae > Acetatifactor. The sequence continues at coordinate 32,936 of JAFLSX010000016.1, read as the reverse complement.
GATTACACCATGCCATTCCGTTGTATGCAGTATGATGTCATGGAGTATGGAAAGCAGCTGGATGAGCTGAAGAAGAAAAACAGACAGGAAAATCATCTGGCAACCATGGCGGAAAAAATCTGCGGACTCAAAAGAACGGACCGTATCATACCTGTGTACACGATATGCCTGTATCATGGAGAGGAAAGATGGGACGGCCCCAGATCTCTTTCAGACATGATGGTCTTTGGGGATTCAGAGGATAGCTTCAAAAAGAACTTTAAGGATTATCCTATGCAGCTATACTGTCTGAATGAGGCAAAGGACTTACAAATATTTCATACGGAAGTAGGAATGCTGTTTCAAGCATTGCAGTACCGTAAAGACAGGGCGGGATTAAAGCAGCTGCTACAACAAGATTGCAGATATCGGCAGCTGGATGCAGACACCTTGGAAACAATGTCCGTGATGCTGGATATGCCTTCTATTTGGGGTGAGCGGAAAAAGTACATGGAAAAGGATAATGAGAACAGGGAGGTATACAATATGTGCCAGGCAGTGAGAGAATGGGCAGAGGAAGAAAGAAGTATAGGCGCCGATGAAAGGACCCATGCCGTAGTAAGAAATATGCTGATGCGGGATATGGCTGACGAAGTCATCATGGCGATTGCCGAGTGCGACCAGGAAGTAATAGATGAAATACGAAAACATTATAATCTTATTAAAGGTTCTCTCTAATATAGGGTAAAACCGCACTATCATAATATCCTTGAAAATACATGTAACATATCGTAAAATAGCACTATACAAGGTAATACACAGGAGGCGCGGAATATGTTACAGGATAATAAAATATGGATTGGTAAAGCAGGCGATAAGAAGGTATCCATCTTCCCGGGTATGGCAAACCGTCATGGCATGATAGCGGGTGCGACGGGTACCGGTAAGACAGTCACTTTAAAGGTTATGGCGGAGTCTTTCAGCGACTGCGGCGTGCCGGTTTTTCTGGCTGATGTGAAAGGTGATCTTGCGGCTATGTGCCGGCCCGGTACGGAAAACGAAACCGTAAAGAAAAGAATGGATGAATTTGGTCTGGCTACGGAAGGCTTTGATTTCCACGCATATCCCACTGCTTTCTGGGATGTCTATGCCGAAAAGGGAATGCCCCTGCGGACCACCATTTCGGAAATGGGACCGTTACTTTTGAGCCGCATTATGGGCTTAAATAATACACAGTCCGACATTCTGACCATTATCTTCAAGATTGCCGATGATGAGGGCTTATTGCTGATAGATACCAAGGATCTGCGCTCCATGCTCCAATATGTGACGGAAAATGCCGCGGTATATGCCGCACAGTACGGCAATATGGCCAAGGCCAGTCTGGGCGCTATTACCAGAGCCGTTGTTGCGTTAGAGAGTGAAGGCGGTGAGCTGTTCTTCGGTGAGCCTGCTCTAAATATTACCGATTGGTTCTCCACCGATACAAGCGGAAAGGGAACCATTCACATTCTGGACTGTCAGAAACTCATTAACAGCCCCACCATGTATGCGACTTTTATGCTCTGGATGATGTCGGAGCTGTTTGAAACCCTGCCAGAGGCCGGGGATTTGGAGAAACCCCGCATGGTATTCTTCTTCGATGAGGCCCATCTGCTTTTTGACAACGCCTCCAAGGTGCTCTTGGATAAAATAGAGCAGGTCGTGAAACTGATCCGCTCCAAGGGTGTGGGTATCTATTTCATCACCCAGAATCCCAAAGATATTCCCAATGGTGTATTGAGTCAGTTAGGCAACAAGGTGCAGCATGCGCTCCATGCCTACACGCCCACAGAGCAGAAGGCTGCTAAAGCTGCTGCCCAGTCCTTTAGGGAAAATCCTGATTTCGATACTTATGACACCCTGCTTCAGCTGGGAATCGGCGAGGCACTGGTTTCCGTTCTGGATGAGAACGGTGTTCCCACGGTAGTGGAGAAATGTATGATCCTTCCGCCCCAGAGCCAGATGGGTGCACTGGACGACGCTACCCGCACGCAGCAGATTCAGAGCAACCTTCTGTATGTAAGATATTCCAATGCCATAGACCGGGATTCCGCTTATGAATTTTTACAGCGCAAGTTTGCGTCTGATGCAGAGGCTGCACAGAAAGCGAAAGCGGATGCCGCTTCCGCAAAAGAAGCCGCCAAAAAAGAGGCCGCCAGAAATAGGCAGATCAAATCCACTACCAAGAGTGTGGCCAGCAGTGCAGCCGGTACCATCGGCAGGGAGCTGGGAAACAGCTTCGGTTCTTCTGTGGGAGGCTCCTTTGGTAAGAAGCTGGGTGGCAATGTGGGCGCATCCTTGGGCAGAGGAATTATGAATACCCTCTTTAAACTATAAATACGCATTGCTGTGATTGTTATGATTTGCAAAGAGGAACCTTTTACATGAAAAGGACAGGGGAAAAACAATTTGTACAGGCATTTATAGGAACGGCGAATCTTGCGCTGCTCCTCATTCATATTTGTCTTTTGCTATTTTTTCTTTGGCTGCACCTGTGGTTTATGGTGGTAGTCAATGTATTTAGTGTGTCCATTTATGGCGCAATGCTCCCAATATCCAGAAAAAAAGTCTATCTGTTTCTTGTGGTCACGATCTTTGAGATATGGATACAAATGGCTCTTGCAGTAATCTGTTCCGGATGGGAAATGGGCTTTCAGGTGTATTCCTTTGCACTGCTTCCTGTTATTTTCTATGGCGATTATGTGGGGAGCCGCCTTCAGAAAAAAACAATTAATCCGATTATTCTCAGCATCATGGTGGTAATGTCCTATGGGGGACTTAGAGTATATACATGGTGTTATGATGTTCATTTTGTGGATAATTCTTTTTTGGAGATGGGGGCTAGTTTTCTGAATGCTGTCTTTATGCTGGTCTTTCTGATCATTTTCCATGCGAATTATGAGAGATTGATGATACAGACAGACCATGTGGCATCAAAGGATCAGCTGACAGGGTTGAACAACCGTCATAGTATGCGGAATATCATCCAAACTGTGTTGGATGTGCAAAACGGAGAAGAAAAGATGGCATTTGCCATGGCAGATATTGACAACTTTAAGGAAGTAAACGACACCTATGGGCATAAGGCAGGAGATTTAGTATTGCAGGGAGTGGCAAGCAAGATTGAAGGCATCCAAAACAAAGACATTTCTGTGTGTCGCTGGGGTGGTGAGGAGTTTTTGATCATGGCCCGTGGTGAAGAATGCTTTGCACTGTTAAAGGAATCCATGGATATTGTTCTTAGTCAGGTACGGGATATGGTGGTAGATTATGGACAACACCCTATACAGGTTACCATCACAGCGGGACTGGCAGGGAAACAGGCTCAAGAGACTGTTGATGAAGCCATCCGCCGTGCCGACGAATACTTGTATCAGGGAAAGGTTTCCGGGAAAGATCAATTGGTATACCAGGATGAAATCGTTTAAGGTCTGCTGACAAAGAATGCGTTGCAGCCTTAATAGGCTTCATTATGCTTCCTCCGCAATATAAATAATGCCTGCCGCCCCCGGTCCGATATGAGCGCCGATGGTGGTGCCTATCTGCAGTCTTTCCGTAATCGGAATTTCAGCCTGTCGCAGTGCTTTTTCCAAGTTTTCCGTATTCTCCGTACCGTAGGAGTAAAGGGTATAAATGGGGAATGCGGTATCGGGACGTACCCGCTGCAACTTATGAATAATGGCTTTATAGGCTCTAGGAAGTCCCAGACATTTCTCCTCTACCTTTATAATACCCTCTCCGTCCAGTCCCAGCACGGGCTTGATATTAGCCAGAGTCCCCAGTGCAGCCGCAGCTTTGCTCAGTCTGCCGCCGCGGTAAAGGTATTCCAGTGTATCTACCACAAATTCTATCCGTATCCGCTCCTTTAAGGTTTCCAAAGCCTGCACGATTTCCCGTGCGGATTTTCCATCCTCCCGCATTTTGCAAGCATGGTCCACCAGTATTTTAATAGCATAGGTAGCGGTCATGGAATCCACCAGATATATTTTTTCATAGCCTACCATTTCCTTTGCCAGCATCGCACTCTGAAAAGTCCCGCTTAAGGTGGAAGAGATCGGAATACAGATCATTTCATCCCCCTTGTTCTTCACGTCCTCAAAAATTTCCTGAAAGGCAACAACGGAGGGCTGGGAAGTTTTGGGAAAAACCTCATCTTCGATCAACAGCCGGAAGAATTCCTCCCTGCTTATATCCACGCCGTCTAAATAATTCTTCTCTCCAATCGATAGCTGCAGGGGTACAAATTCAATCCCTTTTTTCTCCATTTCCTCCGGAAAATAGTCGGAACTGGTGTCCACCAAAAACCGTATCATGAAAAAACCTCCTCCGTAATTGCAGAAATGGCTGCCAGATCTCCAATCAGGCTCTCCGCTTTTTCTCTTCCTAATTTTTCTATGATCCTATTGACCAGCTGCAGATTTTTGGTATGCTCCCGTTCATACAAGCCGCTTTTCTCCTTATTCAGCATGACATAGACCTGCCTCTTATCCGCGGTTGAGCGCTCCCTGTATATCAGTCCTTGCTCCTCCAAGCTGTTAAGTATCCTGTTCATCTGGGATTTCAGGATCCTGGTTTTCTCACATAAATCGGTAGCTGTCAGCCGGCTGTCGTTTGCCTTACTTAAAAGATTGCAGACGAGCGCCTCATTAAAGGGCATATCTGAAACTACTCTCTCATTGATGATTTGAACGGACAGCTGCAGCCATGCGGACAGCAGTCTTTCATCCAGATTCTCCATAAACGGCCTTCCTTTCCCACTTCTTCGGCAGTGTCAAAGCTTGCTTTCTGCCTTTGCGCAATTAAAAAAGTATACAATGTGAACAGTTCACGTTGTATACTATCATGATATTCTGCCATTGGCAAGTAGATATTTCATTTTAAATAAATCATTTTATTCGTAATAGATTCTGCCCTTTTCCTCCACATGAAATTTGCCATCCTGTAGGGACAGGATGGATACCGTACAGTTACGCATCTGAATTGACCAAAAATCCTCTACGGGAATACCCGCTATGGGATTTATAATACTGCGATTCATTACGCCATGGGCTACGATCAGTATCGTTTCATACTGCTGCTCCAAGGGCCGTATCCTCTCCTCCATAAAAGAGGAACTCCTTTTATAGACCTCTTCCAGGGTTTCTCCTCCCTCGGGCGGCACATAGTGCTTCGGATCATTCAGAAGATAGTACAGGGATTCTGTCGGGTCGGAGCGCATCTGCGCAATATTGCTGCCATCCTCGGCACCAAAATCAAATTCCTTCAGGCGATCATCTATCATAAGGGGAACCTTTCGATGCCTATTCCCCTCGGGAACCTCCCGCCCCTCCAGCATGATTTCCGCCGTTTCCACCGCTCGAATCAAGGGTGAGCAGAAAGCCGCTTCAAATTTCACATCTTTTAACGCTTCCGAAGTAATGCGCGCCAGCTCCCTACCATAATCATTCAGCGGCACATCTATCTGACCTTGAAAGCAGCCCCGTTTATTCCAATCGGTTTCTCCATGTCGCATCAGATAGATAATCATTTGCGCATCTCCCATTCAGCAATCTGAAGGTCCATATACTGGATATGCGTGGTAAGCCAGTTCAACAGATAGTCTATGATATTACTCAGGTATTGCATCGGATTCTCGTCTATTTCCTGCATTTGCGCTAAATCAAGATGCCCCAGTTTTTCAATGAATGCGCTGTGCGCTACTTTCTGTACCTCCAGCTTGGGGTAGCCTATCTTTTCCATATACTCCTCCTCATGCTGGAAATGACCCTCCGTATAGTTTTTCAGCTTATTCATGATTTCTATAATGGCATCATACTTGTCGCTCGTCGTGCTGTGTATGATCAAATCGTTGGCTTCTCTTATGATATCAAACAAAACACTGTGCTCTTCATCCATAAAGTCTATATAGCTCATGTACTCTTTGGTAAATGCCAAGTCTTTTTTCGAACGAACTCTACGGATCTTGCCAATCATCATATCACTAGTCAGGATGTGTCCAAACAGCCATTTCACCACATAGTTGATCAAGTCTCTTACATCATTTTCCTTTGTATGTTCATCGGCATAAAAATGCTCCAGCGCCCCTGTAAAATTCGCATGTTCCTCCTGCTGTCTGGGAAGTTCGACATCATTAATCTTTTTCATATAGGCTTCTTCATGGGCAAAATGCTCTGCCGCATATATTTTCAGATTCTCTAAAAAATCCGCTGCTATCTCACGGGGTTGCGCCCTTCTCTGCTCCAATGAAAGAATTGCAGAGTTGAGCAGATTAAAAAGCCCCTCATGCTCCTTGTCGATCAACTCGATGCCGACTCTGTAATCCTCTGAAAATTCAAACATATTCTCCCTCCCCTTATGCCTTCTGCAGAACCTCCGCCAGAGTTTGCAGTTCCGCCTCGGTTTCCTTCCTCACCGTGGATTTTATTGTGACAATAGGTTCCAAAATACAGATATCCTTCATACCTTCCAGATATTCCTTCATCTTTTTTGCCGCGCTGGGTGCCCAAGAACCGTTCTCCACAATTGCCACCTTGCGATTCTGGTAAGTCTTGGCCTTTAAATGCATCAGAAAATCCTCCATGGGAGGGAAGAGACCACCATCATAACTGGATGCGGCAAGCACCATCCTGTCATAGCGGAATGCGTCTTCCACGGCCTCCGCCATATCGTCTCTGGCCAAATCAGTTATGGCTACTTTTTCTACTCCCAGTTCTAAGAGCTGCTCCTTCAGCATATGAGCTGCTTTTGCCGTATTTCCATGGATGGAAGCATATGCAATGAATACGCCGCTATCCTCGGGCTTGTAACTGCTCCAAATATCATATTTCTCGATATAAAAGCCTAAATTTTCTTTCAGGATAGGGCCGTGCAGAGGACAGATCATGGAGATATCCAGACCGGCCGCCTTTTTTAACAGTGCCTGTACCGGAGCTCCGTATTTTCCTACAATATTGAAATAGTAGCGGCGGGCTTCACAGGTCCAGTCTTCCTCCGTATCCAATGCACCGAATTTACCAAAACCGTCCGCTGCAAAAAGAATCTTTTCTGTCTGCTCATAGGTCACCATAACCTCCGGCCAGTGAACCATGGGCGCCATGAAAAACTGCAGCGTATGTCTGCCAAGGGTGAGCGTATCACCTTCTTTTACCTCCAGCTTTTCCTGCTGCTCCACATCAAAGAAGTTAGGCAGCATGGAGAAGGTCTTAGCATTACCCACCAAAGCAACATTTGGATACGCCGAAATCAGACCCGCAACGGAACCCGCATGATCCGGTTCCAGATGCGATACTATCAAATAATCGGGAGTACGCCCGTTTAATGCTTTCTTCAAATTCTCAAGCCATTCTTCACAAGCCCGCATATCCACTGTATCCATTACGGCAACCTTTTCATCCAATATCAGATAAGAGTTATAAGAGATACCGTTGGGTACCACATACTGTCCTTCAAACAGATCGATATCTTTATCGTCCACACCGATGTATTTTATATTGTCCGTAATTACTATATTCTTCATTTCTCTTCCTGCCCTTCCGAATATTAAATAGCATTATATAAAGAAAAGGCGAAAAAATATTCTTTCTCCGCCTTTCCCATCCTAAAATTTCATCTATAAATTAGCTGAAATATCTCTTCAGCAGACCCTCGAACGCTTTACCGTGACGAGCCTCATCACGGGCCATTTCATGTACGGTATCATGGATTGCATCCAGATTCAGCGCCTTAGCACGCTTAGCCAGATCGGTCTTTCCTGCGGTAGCGCCGTTCTCAGCTTCCACTCTCATCTCCAAATTCTTCTTGGTGGAATCGGTAACAACCTCACCCAACAGTTCTGCAAACTTAGCCGCATGCTCTGCTTCTTCATAAGCTGCTTTCTCCCAGTAGAGACCGATTTCAGGATAGCCTTCTCTGTGAGCCACTCTTGCCATAGCCAGATACATACCTACCTCGCTGCATTCGCCTTCAAAATTAGCACGAAGATCTTTTATAATATCCTCAGGAACTCCCTGTGCCACACCTACTACATGTTCTGCTGCCCAGGTCTTCTCTCCTGATTGTGCCGTGAATTTTTCAGCGGGAGCGTGACAGATAGGACACTCTGCGGGAGCTGCGTCTCCTTCATGCACATAACCGCATACCTGACATACATACTTCATACTTATCTCCTCCTATATATTATATTTATTTAATCTCGCTAATGCTCATTATATCACAAGATTTACCGTACATCAATTATTCTTTTGACTGTCCGTCAAATCTTCAAACTGCTTTTTACAGTTCCTGAAACATTCCAGCAGTTTGGGTGAAAAAAGACCGCACTCGCCGTTTACGATCATGGAAAAAGCCTGATCCTTGCTATAGGCACTCTTGTAAACTCTTTCATTTACCAGCGCATCATAAACATCCGCAATGGAAACCAACTGCGCGGAAATGGGAATCTCATCACCCTTTAATTTGTCAGGATAGCCGCGTCCGTCGTACCTCTCATGATGATGTCTGCAAATCTCATAGCAGGCCTCTTCATATTCCTCATCCCATACATCCTTGATATTGTTCAGAATCTCACAGCCTCTGGTAGTATGGGATTTCATATACTCATATTCGTCGACCGTCAACTTTCCTGGCTTTAGGAGAATATTATCGGGTATGGCAATTTTACCGATATCATGCAGGGCGCTGGCGGATACAATGATATCGATCTTTTTGTCCGTGAGCCCATATTCCGGATACTCTTTCATCATTTCCTTTGCCAGTATCTCCGTATAGCCCTTTACGCGCTTGACATGCTCTCCGCTCTCCAGATTTCTGGACTCCACAACATTACCCAAAATATCGATGATATTCGTATTGCTCTTCTGCAGTTTAGCCGCCTGAAATTTCAGGATCTGATACTGCTTCTTTAAGGTTTGGGTCTGTTCCTCTACCTTTTCTTCCAGGGAATTCTTGTAGACAAACAATTCCGCAACATTGTGCACTCTTCGCCGAACCAGCGTATCATCAAAGGGTTTGCGGATAAAATCAGAAATACCCAACTTAAAGCACTGCTTCTCTACCTGCAATGACTGCTCTCCGCTGATGATCAGTACCGGTATCTTTTTCATCCAGCCTTTTTCCTGCAAAACCTCAAGTACTTCCAGACCGCCCATCTCCGGCATCTCAAGATCCAGCAGAATTACAGCCAGCTCATTAAAATGCTTTTCGATCATTTCCAGCGCCTGTCTGCCATTTTCCGCTTCCAATGTACCGTAGTCTTCTTCCAGAATGTCGGTGAGCATATCTCGGTTCATTTCCTTGTCGTCAACGATAAGTACTTTTTTCATATCCATCCTCTCCTAATCCTATTTTCCATCTGCGCTAATTAGCAAATACCGCAACTTTACTCTTAACACATTTAAGTGTAACATTCTCCATTGTTTCAGCCGTCCATCTCTTTCCGTTAATTTCGACAGTCACGCCCTCATAGAGCGTTCCTCCCACAGATATACAGACCTCTTTACTGCCTTCTATATCTTCCTCAAGTTTCTTTTTCAGACCGTAAAGATCTTCCAGTTCTTTTTCCTTTGTATAGATGGCGCTTTCCAGTTTCAAATATACCTTCATGGTATTACGGACCTCAGGTGAATACTTCTTCCTCAAATCCATATACGCGCTTCCCAAAAGACTTAACTCATGGTGTACCTCTTGAATCTTCCCGTCGGTTTTTTCTCTGTCTCCGTTCAATTCTCCGGTAACACCGACTTTGGCCTCTGTGGAAAGCCCTGCTCTGTTGCCCAGATACAAGGTCCGCATGCCCCGGACCGCACAGAGTTCTCCGCCGGCCAGCGCTGCGCCGGAACCCAGAGCAAGCAGCTTTCCTTCCGTAAAGACTCTGCTGTTGAGGCAGGTATTCACTCGAATATCCTCTCTGGCAAATACGGAAACAGCCTCCAAAAACTTTCCATAGATACTTTTGCCCGCTTTGATATATCCGTTACCTGCAGCATTGGCTCCGCGCCGCAATAAGATATTTCCATCACATTCGATGACCGCGGCTTCCACCAGCCCGTCTATTACAATATCTTCCGTAGCGCTTACGGTCACGCCCTTTTCCACATTGCCTTTTATATAAATGCTTCCGTCATAATGGATGTTGCCTTCTACAGTAGAAGCATTTTCCACTATCAAAAGATTGCCGACTTCCAGCCTGTCACCAATCAATTCCACTTTTCCGTCCATAGCCGCCAGATAAGTTTTTTTATCCGGCAGCAAAAGGAATCCTTTTCCGGTCAGCACACTCAATTCCCGGCCCTTGCTGCCAATAATGGGGTCTCCGGTTACCGTATGTCCATCGGGACCATATTCCGCCTCATGATAATAAGCCAGCTTTTGTCCTGCCTCCACACATTCAAACCAATCTATATTCTGGCAGTCCAACTTGTCATCAGGCAGCTGTTTCGGTGTTGCGGCCACTGCCTTTCGGAAGAAATATTCGTACCAGCCGTCCTTGCCCTTAGCAGGGCCTTTTCCCTTTGCGATAAGCAGCGGCTGCTCGGTGTATTCTCCACTTATAATTTGCTCAATAGCATTCTCTAAAACACCAAAGGTGATACCCTGACCCGCCAATTCCTGTATAACATCTTCTCTGTTTAACTTTTTTCTATTCTTCTTGAGGGTAACATAAGCTTCCATTCCGTCACCGCTGATCGTAACGGAAGAGATGAAATGCGACTCCTCCGGCTCCTCAATCCATAGCGTTTCCGGCTCTATGCCCGGCCATTTTCTTCTCTCCTTTAAGAGCTGTTCGCGCTTTCCCTCCATCTCCTTGGCCGTATACATAAAGCTTCGGTATACGGAGATATCGAGATCTTCCTCCATACCGAGACGGATCTGGCGCATCTGCTGCCACTCATACAGGGGATTGCTATAGCATTCCACCTCCAAACGCTTTTCCATACCCAGCCGGATTTCCCGCATCTGCTGCCAGCTGTACTCCACTTTCGCATAGACGGATACATCCAGGCCTTTATCCAAACCGCAGAAAATTTCATGTATGGAAACGCCTCTAAGACCTTTGTTTACGTATGGCTTTATATCCACACCGGCTTCCAGAGCCAGCCTGATCTGTTCCAGCTGTTCCGTCACATAGCCGGCATTTATGTAGTCCACCAGATTGATCTTTGACAGCCTCGCCTTCCGCAGCTGCCGCAGAATACCCGCATCAAAGCGCCTAAATTCTATCAGACTGATGCCGGCCTTAAGGCCCTTTCGGATCTGGCGCATCTTGTCATAAGGAAGCGTCGGATCGGCATAGATATCTACGTCCAGCTTCTGCAAAAGCCCCTTCCTGATCTCTTCCATCTGAAACCAGTCATAGTCCGTTTTTGCATAAATCTCGACGGGGAGGTCCTCCATAATGCCCATTCGGATCTGGCGCATCTGAATTGCCAGAAATTCCTTTTTGGCATAAGGAGAAACATCAATTTCCATATTCAGGCCTGCTTCAATCTCAGCGACCTGATCCGGGGTAAATCCCAAATCCTTATAGTTCTTTTCCATAGTTGCTATTATTCCTTGTTTTTCTTTTTACAACTGTGAGATAGCGGCTATCGCTTTATCGTAATCCTGTTTAACAGCGACTAACATAGGCTCAATATCGACCGTGGGCGCTCCTCCCCGCAATGCTTCGCAGAGCGTACTGCCGGACTCAGCCAATGCTGTAATACCTAAATTCAGGCTCATACCTTTTAAATTATGCACATGCCGGAACGCATCCTCATACCGCTTCTCATCCAAAGCGGACAACAGCGCTGTATAATCATCCTCCGCCGCAAACTTACGCAGATACTTAACGATCCGTTCTTCACTCATCAGTCTTTCGATTACATCCTCATAATTTCCATTCATGAGCGCGTAGCATTCTTGTACTGTCATAAAACCCACCTTTTCCACTTTATAATTTATTTGGATAAATATTCCTGCAAAGCCTCCTCCAGCTTACCTATATCGATAGGCTTTGCTATATGAGCGTTCATACCGCTTTCCAGAGCCTGCTTCTTATCCTCATCGAAAGCATTTGCTGTCATGGCTATGATGGGAATGGATGCAAGTGCGGAATCTTCCAGCCCTCTGATCGCTCTGGTTGCTTCATAGCCGTTCATGATCGGCATCTGCACATCCATCAGTATCAGGTCGTAATAGCCTGCCGTAGAAGCCTTCACCATCTCCACCGCAACGGAACCGTCTTCAGCCGTTTCGATCACCAGCCCTCTTTCTTCCAGCACCTCCTGTGCTATTTCACGGTTCAATTCATTATCCTCTACTAACAGGATTCTCTTTCCTTCCAGATTCAGCGAAGCTTTTACCGCTTCTTCCTCCACTTCCGCCTTGCCGATTGCCGCAAGCAGAGTATTACGCAGCGTGGAAAGGAAGATTGGCTTATTGCAGAATACCGTAACGCCTGCTTCCTTTGCTTCATCCTCTATACTGCTCCAGTCATAAGCAGTCAGCACAATGATCGGAATATTTTCGCCGATTTCCTTTCGAATACGTCTGACAACCTCCAGTCCGTTCAAATCAGGAAGCATTAAATCTATCACATAGACATTGAAAGCATCCGCTAACTCCATCGCCTGCTTAGCGCGAAGAACACCCTCCTTGCCGTGCATGGTCCACTCGGCCCGCATACCCAACTGAATGAGCATCTTGGTAACGCTGTCACAGATATTGTAATCATCGTCCACCACCAGAGCTCGCAGCCCTTCCAGCTCCCTGATGATCTCAACCTGCTTACGCTCCTCTAACAGCCTAAACTGCAAGTTCAGAATAAACTCCGTGCCTTTTCCCTGCTCGCTATGCACCTCAATGGTGCCTCCCATCATGTCGACAATATTTTTACTGATCGCCATGCCAAGGCCTGTTCCCTGTATGCCGCTGATTGTGGAATTCCGCTCCCTTTCAAACGGCTCAAAAACATGCTTCACGAATTCGGGACTCATACCCATACCGGTATCTTTGACCTTGATCTCATATGCCGCATAACCCTCCGGCGCTCCATGCTTCTGTTTGAATACCAGCGATACGGAGCCTCCCGCAGGGGTAAACTTCATCGCGTTACTGAGAAGATTCAAAAGCACCTGGTTTAAGTGCAGTTTGTCACAATACACATCCTCGTCCAATACGTCTATGGTGTCAATATAGAAGTCCAGCTGTTTTGCCTGCATCTGGTTCAATAGAATATTCCGCAGATCACGGAACAGCTCAGGCAGACTGCACTCGCTTTCCTCCAGGAAAATCTTGCCGCTCTCGATACGGCTCATATCCAATACGTCATTGATCAGGCTGAGCAGATGATTACTGGAGGAAAGAGTCTTGGAGAGATAGTCCTTTACGCGTTCCGTATTGTCTATATTCGCCGCTGCAAGAGTGGTATAACCGATTATGGCATTCATGGGCGTCCGTATATCGTGAGACATATTGGACAAAAACATGGTCTTTGCCCTCTCTGCATTTTCCGCTTTCTTTAACCTCTCCTCCAACACGATCTTATCCAGTAAAAGCGTGGTATTGCGCATAGCCCAGAGATAATATAGGAGCAGAACGACCGCCTCGACAAGTGCGAGTATATAGCAGATTTTCCTGATATCATACAGACTGGACAAAGCTTCCCTCCTGGGAACGGTAACCACAACCGACCACTGGTTTATGTCCTCCGTATCGCCTAAATGCCAGTCGTCCGAATTCAGGGGAGCATAATAAAAGTATTTATATTCACCTGTTTCCTCAGATTTGTATATAATATATCCGGTCTGGCCAGCCAGCAATTTCTCAATGGCCTGACTCATGGTCTCATTACCCTGAGTAGTCCAGCTTGCATAGTCCCAGATATTACCGAGAACCTCCGGTTCCCTGGTATCCATGAGAAAATCCCCGTTTCCCCTGTCGATCAGGTATACGCCGGCCGTTTCATTGTAAATATTGGCCAAATTCAATTGTTTGTGAAGATTGGGAAGTCTGGTCGTGCCATAGAGCAGCGCCACGGTTTCCTCTCCCTGTTTAATGGGTATAAAATGACGGATGATCGGCATATTATTGTCCATAACGCTGATCTCACGGTTCGTCACATGCTCTCCTAAGGCCGCTTCTCTCTCAAAAGAAATCTTGCCGGAAACGTCCATTTTCTCCCCGGTTGTGGAGATCACCACATCCCCGGGCAGCAGTAAAGCCATAGAATTGGCGGACATTAAATCGGAAAACTGTAATATAATATTCTGCATGGTGGGTGTGTCATAATCACTTTCCGTAGCGATGATCTCCGCAACGGTGTTTAACAGAGCGCTGTCCCTTCCCAGCTTCTGGTCCACTTCATCCATAACCGTATTGACAGCTTCCTGCATTCTGTCCAGACATTGCTCCTCTGTCAATTGGCTGATGCGATAGTAGGATACCAGAATCACCAGTGCGGTCAATATGATGACGATCATAATTGCCATCAGATTCTTTTCTTTTAATTTTCCGTTTTTATTAAATAATTTTATTTTCAATTCTCACACCCGCAATCCTATTTTACGCAGGCTGACAATCCACCCGCATATCTTATTCTATTTTATCATAATCCGCCTTTTTTTCAACATTTTTCTATAGTAATTCATCGTAGAATGGCATGACTGAACTATTCCGCAACAGGTATCATGCTGCGAAAGAAACTACACTCCTCATCATTGCAGAGTTTTGCATCCGCCAATCTCATATCGCAGTGGAACACATGCTTCAGGCGGTTCTTTTTATCCCCATAAACACGATAGAGAAAAGACACCTCGCATGCAGTCAGTTTTTCTACCATAAGCGGAGCCTGCTCTTTGAGGAAATCCTCCACCGCTGTCATCAGGAACACGGGCGGATAGTTTTCTGTCACATGATTGGTTACCGTGATCAGTTCCAGTTCCTTCTCACTTCCCCCTTCAGGCAGCAAATCTTCCATCAGCTTTCTTGTCTGCTCATCCAAATCCGCATCGGTGAGTTCGTATTTTCCGCAGTTTAATGCAACCGCAGTCGGTACAAAGCCCTGCGGCACTTTGAAAGCATAGTGCTTCGCATATTCCGGATTCGTACAGATTGCCGTATACAGCCCCAAAATATGTGCACCCGCAGAATCCCCCACCCCAAAGACATGCTCTGTGTCAAATCCATACTCCTTAGCATGTGCCAGCAGCCAGGTAAACACGAGATTTGTATCCTCCAAGGGAGCGGGAAATTTGAACTCAGGCGCAAGGCGGTATGTAAAATTCACCACGGCAAATCCCCGCTGTGCCAGACTCATGCAGTAATACTGATAGCGCTCCTTATCACCATATACCCAGGCGCCGCCATGCACGCTGACAATGACCGGGAGCAGCTCGCCTTCTTTTTCCTTCGGGCGGTACACATCCAGCACCTGCCACTTTTCATTGCCGCCGTATACAATATCATCGTACCGCTTGACGTCCTCCGGAGCGGTCAACCCCGCATCCCGTACATCATCTCCTTCTTTAAATGTTTTTCTTATCATTTCGCTTGTTTCTGACATAATGAGTCCTCCTATAAACATATTTTTGGCAGAGCACAATATGCACTCTGCCATATCTTTATGCGTGTGGAATATTGGTATGTTCCGAAATTTCCCTGTTGATCGTACAGAGATCCTCCACGCTTAGATCATGCAGCTTTTGATGTCCCGTAATCCTCGCAAAAGTCTTTAATTCCTCCAGACTTACATTGAGGAAATTTGCCACTCTCTTGGCTGCCGCATCCCCTTTAAACCGTTCACGCAGATTGGGATCCTGGGTTGCTACACCCACAGGGCACATACCGCTGCCACAAATGCGGTACTGCTGGCAAGCCGCTGCGATCAGCGCTGCAGATGCAATCGCAATCGCATCCGCTCCCATGGCAATTGCCTTGGCAAAGTCGGACGATACCCGCAAGCCCCCGGTTATGACCAGCTGAATATCCGCACCCACCTCGTCTAAATATTTTCTGGCTCTATGAAGCGCATAGATGGTGGGCACGCTGGTGGCGTCGCGCACCAGTTTAGGACTTGCACCCGTTGCTCCGCCTCTTCCGTCTATGGTAATAAAATCCGGCTTAGCATACACGCAGTACTCCAAATCCTTTTCAATACGTCCGGCTGCAATCTTAATGCCAATCGGTCGTCCTTCGGATGCTGCACGCAGCCACTCCACCATATCTTTTAAATCTTCTTTGCTGTTAATGTCCTCAAATTTGGAAGGACTGATCACATCCTGCCCCATGGGCTTGTTGCGGATCTTGCTGATCTCCGGCGTAACCTTTTCTGCCGGCAGATGTCCTCCCATGCCGGGCTTGGTACCCTGCCCGATCTTTATTTCAATGGCATCCGCATTTTTAAGATTTTCCGGCGTTACGCTATACTTATTGGGTACATATTCAAATATGTATTTATCTGCCGCAGCCATTTCTTCCGGTAAAATACCGCCCTCTCCACTGCACATGGCGGATCCGGCCATGGCGCTTCCTTTTGCCAGAGCCACTTTTGTTTCTTTGGAAAGCGCGCCAAAGGACATGTGTGAAATGTACACCGGATTCTTTAAAACCATAGGCTTTTTGGCATGCTTTCCGATGACAGTCTCCGTATCCACTTCATCATGCTCCATTAATGGCGGCGGATTTAACTGCGCTCCCAATATCAAAATATCATCCCAAGACGGCATCGGCATCTGCGTACCCATTGCCTCAATGATGGACTTCCCGCTGACTGCCATCTGATGAATTTCTTTCATATATCTGCAGGACTCATCCCTTCGCGCATATGCAGCAGGATATTCCAGAGAATCTTCCTGCGCCTCTGCCCCCTTGTCTGCAGCCCCAACACTGCATTCGGCTACAGGTGCCTCCCCTGCTGCGGGGACATTTTCAAATACCGATGCCGGCTGTTTGCAAACAGGGCATTTTTCTAACTCCGAGAAAGGAACTCCCTCTTTCTCCTCATCATATACATAGCCGCACACGCTGCATTTCCATACTGCCATACCCATCTCCTCCTTAATTTTCATCAATCAATACAACCGCCACGTCATTGACATTGGTGCCGGTGGGGCCTGTAATGATCAGACCGCCTACTTCCCCAAGAAGCGTATAACTGTCATTTTCCTGCAGGCTTTTTTCTATGCTCAGACCTTTTTCTTCCGCAGCAGACATGGTATCCCCATCCACGTAACCGCCCGCTGCGTCCGTGGGCCCGTCCGTACCGTCTGAGCCCACACTGAAAACAGCCACATGCTTAAGACCCGAGATGCCGGCTGCTGCGCCAAGCGCCAGTTCCTGATTCCGCCCGCCTTTTCCTTTTCCGGTCCGGTGAACAATCGTCTCACCGCCCGCAATAAAGGCCAATTTCTTTTTATCTTTGGAATGGGCGAGAGCAATGCTGCTCAGCATTGCTCCCGCCACACGCGCTTCTATATTCAGGCAGTCCGTCAGGAGAATAGGCTCGTAGCCTAATTTTTTGCACTCCTGCATGGCCGCCCTGCAAAGTTCCTTTACGTTTCCGATCACAGTACTTGTCACCGAGGAAAGCCCTTTGGGGGGTTCCTCACCTAACAGGCTCCTTGCCCTGTCACTCAACTTCAGTCCATACTTATCTGCAATTTCCAGTGCCTGCGCGCAAGTGCTGCTATCGGGATATGCCGGACCGGATGCGATCATATCAAGCGGATCCCCGATTATGTCTGATAGAATGATCGCTTCGATATGTGCAGGTTCGCAGTGTTTTGCAAACTTTCCGCCCTTTACTGCAGACAGACGTTTCCGGATCGTATTCATCTCCACGATATCCGCTCCGCTTGCCAAAAGCTGCTCCGTTATATCACCCAATTCCTCACCGGATATTAACGGCCTCTCAAACAGCGCACTTCCCCCGCCGGACAGCAAAAAGAGTACCGTGTCATCTTTCTTTAAATCAGCGGTCATATCCAGCACTGCTTGCGTTGCCATAAAGCTGTTTTCATCCGGTATCGGATGTCCGGCCTCATAGCAGACAACCCCGGGAATCTCACCCTCTGTATGCCCGTATTTTGTAATGACAATTCCTGCTTCATAGGGCTGATGCACAGCCCTCACCGCACTCTGTGCCATCCGCCAGGCCGCCTTACCTACCGCCACAACATAGATGCGTCCGGTAAACTCTTTTCCTTCCAGCGCCTTTTTAACCGCTGTATCCGGAGTGACGGCCCGTATTGCGCCGCGCAGTATCTGCTCCGCGTCATGCCGCAGCTTATGATTCATATGTCTGCCCGCTCTTTCTGATTTTGGTCAGGGAATTATATAAATTCAACCTTTCCATCCTCTATATGATACACGGCGCCGCATACCTGCAGTCCATCCTTGATTTCCAGACTGTCTTCTACGATCTGTACACTGTTGCGTACATTCAGACAGCAGGCTTTGTAATCGTCCTTCTCCTCTCCGATCGCTTTCTTAATTTCATCCGTAATAAACTTGACAAAGCCTTCAGGAGCGTGACCCATAGCCGCGCCTACCGCACCGCAATGCGTATGTCCCATCACTACGACCAAACGGCTTCCCAAATGATCTGCCGCATATTCAATACTGCCAAGCTGATTTTTGTCTATCACATTGCCTGCCACACGAATCACAAAAATATCTCCTATTCCGGCACTGAAGATGCTCTCCGGTATTACTCTGGAATCGGCGCAGGTAACCACGATGGCATACGGTGTTTGTCCTTCCTTACAGGTCTTTTCACGAAGAGCGGGAGAAATATCCCCTTCGCTTTTCTCCGCAGCCAAATAACGCTCGTTTCCGTCTTTCAGCTTCTTTAATGCTTCCTCCGCACTACACTTAATCTGAACACTCATTTTACATACCTCCTTAGAATTTTTGAAAGGAATTACAATAATGCATATTATACCATATTTTTTGTACACTGCGAATGTTTATTTTTTAATTAGCTTAATTTTTTTCATAGCCATTTACATTTTCCATCCCCTGCCGTATCATATCGGCCATCTGCATAAAACTTTCAGCCTTTAACAAGGCGATCCCCTGGGCTTCATCTCCCAAAACGACCAATGAATCCCCGGCATTTATGGAAAACAGCTTTCTTGCTTTTGCAGGAATTACGATCTGCCCCTTATCTCCGACCGTCACCACGCCAAAAAGATGCTTTCCCTTAGGCGGAACGCCCATTCCCCAATTTTCACCCGGTTCATAATTAGCCAGATCATCCAGCGAAACTTCAAAAATCTCCGCCAACAACCGGCTTCTCTCCAAATCCGGCATAGTCTCACCGGCTTCCCATTTTGCAATGGCCTGCCTCGTCACACCGACCTTTTCCGCAAGTTCCTCTTGGGTAAGCTGCTTATATTTTCTAAGCTGAATCAAATTATCCTTAAACATTTTTCTTCTCCTTTTTTATCCCAAGGACGCACCACCTTAAGACAGGTATTCTGGATATCACTTCATACAATATGAGGCTCCCCAAAAAAGCGGCGATCGCAGCCAAAAGATAACTCGGAAGCGCCGAAACGGAGGTATATTTATGCAACAGATATGCCGTAGCGGACAATGGGAGATAATGAAAAACATACAGTCCAAAGCTTCTTTTGGATATTTCACCCGCAAACTTAGGCATGGTATTTCCCCTTTTTTTCATGGAAGCAAGGATCGCAAGACATGCAGTCCATGCATATGCCACGGCAGGAATACAGTTTACCGTGGGCATCACGGCATAATTTTGCCCAAAGTAGAATACCACATATATTCCTCCGAGAATGAGCGCAGCAACAATAAGCGGCACGGAATATTTACTCAGCCTGTCTATCACTTCATCATGCGCCAATACAAAATAGCCCAGGAAAAACGTGAGCCCATAGATACCGAATCTGTAAACCGCGATTATCGGGGTATTTAAGACAAGTCCCGACAGATACACAGGAATCACCAAAATGATAAGTCCTATAATATTGATCTTACCGGTTAATCGGTATAATTTACCTTTTTCCAATTTTCTAATAACTGCAAGCAGCATGGAAAACAGCCAGAGCATTTGTATGAACCATAACACTCCCGTACCGGACAATACCATGATCAGATACATAACAAAACCCGGAATCGTATCGGGCATAGTTTCAAAGGCATTGCTTATGGCCATGCTTACATATCCCTGCACCCATCCTACTGCCAACAGCCCTATGGTACACGGAACAAGGAGTTTTCTTGTTCTGGAAGCTATGAATTCCTTCACGGTATGTTTTTCAAGATAATAGCGCGAGCACATTCCTGCCACCATAAACAGCAGTATCATAAACCACGGATACAGGATATACTGCAGACCATCCTGGTACTGCTTCTCATAAAACGGCCCAATTACGCCCGCTGTGGCAATGCTGTTGTACATGTATATCACATGATACACAACAACTGACACTATTGTCATCCATCTGATATTATCTAAGTAGTATCTTCTCATACAAAACCCACCTTTGCAACTTTTTTTAACAAATTATAAGATGGTTATGCCGAAATATCTACCAAGTAAACTTAACATTTCCGCACTTCATTTGTTAGTTTTTGTTGCGAAGCAGTCTCTCGCCGCCTTCCTTCTGTCCGATTTTCTGCATCAGCCTTTCAGCAATTTCGTTACCTGTAGTACCCGGGTGGCATTGATTTCCAACTGTGCCCGCGAAAGCTTTCCGGTTTTCAGTGCAGCAAGAATGTCCTTGTAATCGCCATTTCCTCCCGGCATAACCAGATCCCCGCCTGCGGTGGCAATTCCGGATGCTTTCGGGGCCGGATATTTGGATTTCCCGGACAAAAACGCCCCTGCCACAAGCCAGTCGGTCATGACAAGGCCCTGATGGCCGCATTCGCTGCGGAGATAATCTTCCGTTAAATCCCGACGTTCAGAGGTATGCATACCGTTGAGAAGATTGTAGGAAGTCATAACTGCATGCGGTTCGGCCTCGCGCATGCAAATTCCAAATCCCCGCAGGTAGATTTCGCGAAGAGCCCTCTCGCTGACAATACTGTTGTTTACGTAACGGTTGGTCTCCTGGTTGTTGGCGGCATAATGTTTGATCGTGGTGCCGCATCCTGGATGCTTCTGCACACCCTTTATAATCTCCGCTGCAAAAATACCGCTAAGCAGCGGATCCTCTGAGAAATACTCAAAGTTGCGTCCGCAGCGGATATCCCTGTGGATGTTCAGAGCCGGTGCCAGCCACAGATGCACTCCAAAACGCTCCATCTCATCACCCACAATATCACCGCAAATATATGCCAATTCACGATTCCAACTCTGCGCAACGGCGGTACCGATGGGAATGGCCGTGGCATACTGGTGAAGAATCTCTGCATCCTTTTTAACCTTAGATCCCATGAGCCTGCTCAAAAAAACAACCGGTGCAGGCATAAAATCCAGGACTGTTTCCGGCAGAGTTTCACCGAGCGCATGTACGCCCTTATTGTCCACAATATAATCCTTACTCAAACGCAGGCCTGCCGGACCGTCCGCCATGACCAACGGCGGAATACCTTTATTTTTCAGCTCTCCGGTAGTTTCCCCTGCCGCACCCGCCACATTTTTGCCGGCGTTACCAATAATGCTTAAAACTCCTGCCTTAGGATCAAATGCTCCTACATTTATGTATGCAAGCTCCTCGTCTGAAAGCGCCTTAATCTCGGGAGCAATTTCCTGCGGTGTATCATATGTTACCGTCTCTGTCCGGATGTCAGCTGCTGACACAGTGACCACAGGAACCTGTGCGGGAAGAACGATTTCTCTATTGTCTACAGGCTTCCAATCTACAAAGTCAGGTTCCCCTCCGATATGGCGGACTTTCCGGACCGTCACATCCGCATCCAGTTTCACAATACCGCATACGATAGTTTCTGTACTATTTGTGCCAAGCCGGAGCACATAATCTCCTTTTTCCAAAATATAGGCCGCATTCTCGGTATCAAAGGATGCCATGTCAGACAATTGAAAGTCTACGTTTATCTCCTGCGCTTCGCCTGCTGCCAGTTCGCCGGTCTTAGCAAAAGCAGCCAGGGTTTGGAAAGGCTGATCCAACCGCCCTTCAGGAACACTGACGTATAACTGCAACGTCTCCTTTCCGAGATGTTGTCCCACATTTTTGACGACGGCGCTCACACAGACGCGCTCCCCTTCTGCGATCACATGTGCATCCGACACTGTAAAGTCCGTATAGGAAAGCCCAAAGCCAAAGGGAAACAGCGGCTTTGTTCCCACGGTATCAAAATAGCGGTAGCCCACATAAATGCCTTCCCGATAGCGGGTATCTTCCATACCGCCGAAATCCCCAATCCGGGGATAACTTTCTTTAGAAGCCCATGTAGCAGTCAATTTGCCGGAAGGGTATGCCTTCCCCAAAATCAAGTCCGCCAGAACCGTACCGGTATCCACCCCCAATTGGGACAAGACCAAAATATTTTCCACTTCCAGAACAGGAGTCAGATCCACAGGCCCTCCAACATTCAGGACCAGCATAAATTTTTGATATTTTTTGTGCAAAGCCAAAATGTCCCTCTGTTCTGTCTCCGTCAGCAGAATGTCTCCGGGAATGTAACTGCGGTCATTTCCTTCACCGGAAATCCGTGACAAGATATAAAGCGCCACGTCACCATCACCATTTAACGGAAGGCTATATTCCGGCTCCGGCATAATAGCTCCCATACCTTCCACAATGGCATTGGTGTGCTTTTTTCTTGCCCGTGTTTTGATCTCTTTGATAAATTGCCTTTTTGCATCTATTCGGATTTGGTCGTAAGCATCCAGCCATTCCTGCGTGGTAACAGTGAAGCCTGCATCAGTCAAGCCCTGTTCCGCATTTACAAAATAACGGGAGTTGACTTCTCCGGAACCGGTGCCGCCTTTCACCGTATGTCTTGCACCGCTGCCGTACAGAGCCAGTTTACCTGTCTGCTCCAAGGGAAAATCTCCGCCTGATTTTAAAAGGACGGTACACTCCGGCAACAGCCGGCGAAGTTGTTCCAGGTGCTCTTTTTCATATTGCTGCAGTTCCATGTACATACCCCCAATAACTTATTTCTTTACTGCCCGAACTGCCACATAAGCATTCATATATTATCTTCTTTCATAATCCTCTTGTAAAAATTTTTGTTACTTCAAAATTATTTGTCCAATTTACAAACATAGCATCCGCATCCTATTCCATAAACATAAATTCTATGACACTCAGTGCATTTAAAATCTGTATGCATTCATATCTTTCAATTTTTCTGGTCATCCTGCCATGCATAAGCCAATTTCTATTTAAATACGGAGGTTCAACATTTTTATTAAAAGGATATGGTTCATCATAAAATATTCGGTTCAAGAATTGAATTAATGACGGATACATCTCTAAAAAATATATTTTCTTTGACATCAGACCAGCTTTTTCAGATAGTTGTTTAAAATCTCCCGCTTTCTGGTTTGCAAATCCCTCATTGGAGTATTTCTCTTTATTCCTAAGACGCTTATCGGGAAAAGCAACCAATTTGTCTATTCTATAATCCAATAGTGCAAACAAATACATAGCGGCAGTCATATAGTCGTTATCCTCAAAAGCAGCTAATCCTTTTTGAAAATATATCTGAGCCACATCGGTCTTATACTTTTCTGTTAATTCGTCTATGATCACATCAAGTATTACAATACTATCCCCATCAAAATATTCAGCTACATTCGCTTCCCCTTCAGACAATAGCTCCTCCCAATACTCAATATCTGCCGGACTGGAGTGTTGGGAAATGACCCAGCCGTTTCTTCCCAAGTTTTCGCTTCTTTTTATTTCATCACTATACTTTTCTTCAAATTCCGACTCCGTTAGCCCTTCATTTTCCCTGGCTTCCTGCGCATACTTTTTTAGTATTTCCGCCATTACCAGCACACCGGGCATTTTATCGATGGAATCTTTCAGCTTACTAAGCATCGTACTGATTTTTTGAAATTCCGCTTCTGTTTCCGGGTCCATGTTTGCATAAGCTTCGGCAACTTTTGAATATAGCTTTTTTTGCTTCTCCGCTAATGCGATGGCTTTCTTAAATTGTTCTGAATTTTTGTAATTATAACTCATCTTTCGTGCCCCTATGTTCTAAACAGTATTACCTGTTCCTTCTGAATTCCCATCACATTTATAAACTCTTTAATACGCTCTAAATCGGATGAACTGTGCCAGCTGATCATCCATTTACCCTTATGTATCTTTCGAATGATTTCTTTGAAATAGTTCTTATACTTTTTTATGACCTCATCTGATTTTTTAGTAGTCACGTCATAATATTCACCGATATACCTGGCTGCCGTTTCATACATATCATATGAGGTTTGATTATAAATCCGCGGTTCTCGATGTTTTTTATGATAGGCGGGATCATCTTCTGCACCGGGAGCATGTCCGAGAACCAGCTCCTGCTGTTTATCCCTTCGATCACCATGTATGTATAAAATATTTTTCTTTTTAACACCGTAAATGCTTTCGAGAAATTCCGTATAATTAAAATTAATATAACGTGCTTCTGCGCAAATCAATGAGTTCAAAGGTGTTGCTGTGCTTGACGGCTTCAAACTATTAATCCACCTGTGAAATTGTTTAGGAAGCTCATTCCGAATCACCTGCAAAGGATTAACTGACCATTCAGCTGCCACAAAAAAATCCGCTGCCGAAAAGTCATCATCATCCTCGTCAAGCACCCCCATTATATCCATCATATCCGGAATAGTTTCTAACATTCCTTCATCATCCATATGTGCCAGACTATCTTCAAAATCAGCCCATAAGTTTTCCTTCAGATTCCACATTTCCAATTGTGTTCTTAGTTCTGAATGCCTTCCAAGAAAATCCTACCGTCTGCCATATCCGAAATCACTTCAATCAAAAATTCATGTTCCCTTTCCAGAACTCTGGCTGCCAATGTTTCTGCCGTATCATCTGCGTGGACAGGCACCTTGGTTTGGGCAATGATTTCTCCGCTGTCATATTCCGCATTCACTCTGTGAATCGTGATTCCCGTTTCCCTTTCATGCGCCTGAATCACCGCATTATGGACATTGATTCCATACATTCCTTTTCCACCAAACTTTGGAAGCAGTGCGGGATGTATATTAAAAATACGGTTATGATATTTCTTCACTTCCAGATTTCTTAGCGCTTAAATGATAGCATGGTATGTTCTCATTCTCCGCTCTCTGCAAAGCCGTTGAATCCCCATTATTGCTGATGACTACTGCTACTTTGGCATTTATCCTGCCGGTTTTACATCCATCGACAATCGCTTGCAGATCACTGCCCCCATGAGAAGCAAAAACTGCAATATTCATCTTAACACCCTCCTAATCACAATTATTTAAATCGTTAGATATGGCAGTAAAAACTGCTCCACAACAAATACCGCCAGACAAGCTCCCGCCGCCACCGTAACCAAGTTTCTGCGAAAGCAGGCGAGTACGACCGCCACTGTCACACCGGCAGTCGCGCTCCACAGACTGTTGGTTGCATAAAAGACTGCCGGTACTGTCATGGCCGTCAGGCAAGCATAAGGAACATAATATAAAAAGGATCGGATAAACGGACTTGTTATTTTTTTATGAAATACGGTCAGCGGAATCATACGAATCAGATAAGTCACTATCGCCATGACCATAATGTACAAATAAATCATCCTATTATACCTCTTTTTCTTTCGTCTCCTGTGGAACCGGGAATAGAAGTGCCCCAAATACTGAGGCCAGAATCGTACAGATAATAATTGACATGCCCGTGGAAATACCTGAAAGCAACGGAACATAATAAATAATGCAAGCAAAAAAGGCAGCCAGCGAAGCTACCCACAGTACCGGGCGTATTTTTACGGCCACCGGAACCACTACTGCAATAAACATTCCATAAAGCGCCACACTTAATGCACTTCCGATAGCGGATGGCAGTACCTGACCTGCAATCGCGCCTAACACCGTGCCGCAGGTCCATCCGAGAATGGGAAGGATCTGAAGTCCCACCATATAGGAAAATGTCAAGCTCCTCGCATGACCCATGGCCACCGCAAAGATTTCATCCGTATTTGCAAAGGCTACTACCATACGTTGCCAAAGCGGCATTTTCTCCGGCAGTTTTTGTGACAGTGACAGGCTCATCAGTGCATAGCGCAGATTGATGATAAACTGCGTCAAAACCAGCTCTAACAGGGTTCCTCCCGAAGCAATTACCGCAATCCCCGCAAACTGACCGGCACTGGTCATATTGGTAAGGCTCATGAGGGCCCCCTGCAAAACATTTATTCCCGATGCCAGTGCCATAATTCCCACGCTGAAACTGACCGACAAATAACCAAGTGCAATGGGCACGCCATCTCTGATTCCTTCTATAAAATGCCCTTTCTTTTCCATGATTCCTCTACCTTGCCTTCATCTGATAATCCACATCCTCATCGATCATAGAAAGCATGATATCCGCATATGTAGGATCAAACTGTGTGCCCCTCCCTTTTTCCACTTGGGCGCGAACTGCTTCCTGGGGCATATTATCACGATAGCTTCTTCTAGAACTCATGGCATCATAGGCATCCGCAACTGAAATAATCCGCGCTTCTACCGGAATCTCTTCACCCGCAATACCATCCGGGTAACCCTTGCCATCATAGCGCTCATGATGCCATCTGGCGCCGACAAGAAGTCTTGGAACCTCCGTAATATTCTTCAAAATATTTCCGCCAATAACCGGATGAGTTTGTATAATGGCATACTCTTCGTCCGTCAACTTCGACGTTTTGTTGATAATGGCATCTGAGATACCGATTTTTCCTACATCGTGGAGCAGTCCCATAAGATAAATATCGTTCTGCTCTATTTCGGAAAAACCTGCGCGTTTTGCAATTTCTCTGGAATAATCGGCCACCCTGGTAGAATGTCCGTTGGTATAGGAATCCTTTGCATCAATTGCTCCGGACAAAGCCAGAACGGTCTGTATAACTATCTTCTCCAGCCTTTCATGCTGCACCACCACTTCCTCTGTCTTGATTGCCACTTCGTGAGCCAGATTCGTTTGAAGCCGGACCAGATCCAGTATATTTCTGACACGAACTAAAAGTACACCCGGCACAAAAGGTTTTTTGATAAAGTCCATAGCTCCGGCCTTTAGTCCCTGAGTCTCTGAATTGCTGTCATCATCCGCCGTTAAAAAGATAACAGGTATATCTGCCGTGTCTTTATTTTGCTTGATAGCAGTAATCGTCTCAAATCCATTCATCTCCGGCATATGGATATCGAGCAAAATAAGATCCGGCTTATTCTCCTGTAAAAAAGCAATGGCATCCTTCCCCGATTCCACACAGTTCACACGCATCCCTTCTGCGGTCAGTATCTTGCTTGCCATACGAAGATTTATGATGCTATCATCTACCACTAAAATCCAATCACTCATGAAATTAATCTCTTTCTTTATTTCACATTAATTTTGTGTTTCAATGTATATCTTATCACATACAAACCACATTTTCCATCCCGTTTTCGAACAAAATACTCTGTCTCTATAGTTTGCTTAATCTTCTAATATCCCCTCTTTTGAACTTCAGCCAGCAGCTTTGGCTGAATCAACGGATATGTCCAATCAGTTGGCAAAGTATCAGTAATCATTATTTTTTCTATTTCACTATGCAGCTCTTTTTCCAGCGCCTTTATATTTGCATAGTACAACATCCCATAAGTTTCTTCTCCGTTAAAATTGTCTTCAGCTATTACCGAGTACACACAAATCGGAGTGATTTCAAAATCAATAGCTCCCGTCTCTTCATAAAGTTCCCGTTTAGCCGTGTCATAAATATCTTCGCCTATTTCCCTATGTCCTCCCGGACATTCCCATGTATCCCGTTCTTTGTGTTTGCAGAAAATCCAGTTCCCTTCCTTTTGAGCTATAATTACTGCGAACTTCAGTTTTATATCATCAATCGTATCATAGAAATTCACTTTAACCATATAGTTTTCCTTCCCACTCAGCTTCCCTGAAACCTGTCAGCACCATGTCATCATCAACAATAAGTGGACGCTTCACAAGCATTCCGTTGGTGGCAAGAAGTTTCAATTGCTCTTCTTCGCTCATTGCAGGCAACTTGTCCTTCAGCTGCATTTCCTTATACAGCATACCACTGGTATTAAAAAACTTTTTAAGCGGTATGCCGCTTCTCTCATACCACTGCTTTAACTCATCATAGGCAGGATTCTCCTGAACAATATGACGGTCGGTATAGGTAATACCATGTGTATCCAGCCATTTTTTTGCTTTCTGGCAGGTGGAGCATTTGGGGTATTCAATAAATAACATCACGATTTCTCCTTGAACCTTTCGTATTCTTTGTTAATTCCAACAATACAATTTTACTATAGTATTTAAAAAAATAAAAGTTAGTAATTCCTCTTAAAAATTCATGAGACCTTATTTTGTAAAACTATTCTTTTTCTCGAATCATTATATTATAGTTCTTTAAATCCCTAATGCCTTTTCTGATATCCGTCAGATCAACACCGGCATGCTTCAATCGCATTGCATACAACAAATTTTCTAACGTTGCAAAATCTGATATGTGAATCGGCTGTATTTCTAGATCAATATTTCCATGCGCCGAATCATTTCTTAATGCATTCATCCTATCTGCTATATCCTCGATCATTTCTGAATTATAATCACTATAGTCATGACTCAGGAATGGGTATAATATTTCTTCACAATCCGCAAGTGCTTTTGCCATGCGATCGGCATATTTATTTTCGGATTTCCCAAACGAAGATATAAAGTTTTTTACATATTTACGCTTTTTACCGGTATATTTATCTTTTAATTCCTCTAATGATTTTAGTACTGCATCTTTTACTTCATTATACTCTTCAGAACGCTCCATTTCTTCCGAATACAGGTTCCGAAATTCTCTTTCAAATGCCACAAAGTTTAAAATAATTCTATCTATACTGTATGTATAAGTATTCTCTATTGAATCACATAAATTTTCAAAATACATTTTCTCATCTGCCACTGCCTGCAAAATAGAAGATAATCCATTCTGCACGTATTCATACTTAATGATCCTTTTAGATCGTTTCATATTACTTTCAGCACAGACTTTGTTTTCGCATATTCTTATGGCACCATCATTATAGAATTTCTCTTCTTCTTTTCCATATACCTGAATATCATCTAAGGATATGTTTGTTCTTCCACATAAATAGAAAAATAATTTTTTTAAATGAAAGTATACATCTACGGCATATTCCAGATTTTGTTCTTTTGAAAATACAACTTTAATTTTACTCTTAGCTGACAATGGTGTTTCTGAACTTGTATGATAAGACGGATTAGCACTGACTATCATCTTCAATTCACAATCTTTATATAGATAATTTCCTATTTCTATTTCTTCTCCAACACCGGCACTTACTTTTGTCGATTTAAATTTATTATCTACCCACTCCATTTCCGCTTCAAATACCCTTGCCGGATTATAAAAATCATCTACTTCCAAACCCGTAACGGATATTCCCCATATATGTTCCGGATCTGATATCTCAGCATCATATTCAAAAAAATAAATAACAGAAAAACTGATAAATCCATTATTATTTGAAGAGTCATTTTTCACCACAAATATCAGTTTATTGCCATTGTGTGCACGGGCACTAATTGCCGAATATCCAATCCATGATTCTTTTTCTTTCTTACCCCATTGGGTCATATTAAATAATAACCTACTTCTTTCTTCTTTCCATTCTTTTATCGAAGAAGGCATTAATTTTAATATCCCATCTTCATATAAAAAAGGAAATTCCTTATCTTTATATTCCGCAAACCCCATTAAAGGCTCTTCTATATTCAATCAGTTTTCCTCCTCACTTACAGGCATTGTTTATTCTTACGCTATCTAATTTTATTATTTTAATTATATCATATTTTACTTTATCCGACATATATGGTAAAATGCTGCATAAATGAATTTGCGGAGTTAATCATGAACAGTGCGATGTATATTCTTTTATTAGCCCTTATGGCAGAGATTCAGGGTGGCGTCGATCAATATGAAGCAAACCAGCAATATACTCTCCCGCGGGCAGACTATGAGCGACTTACAACGGAAGATTACAATGCAGTATTTTTCTCCACCTTCCCGATTGATCATTATATGGCAGAGGATTATGCATCCTATGATGCATCCTATCCTTTAATGACCTCCTACTGCATTCCCAATATGAACGTTTTGAATGAATATTTCACCAACGTTTCCAACAGCTCGAATGAGGTGAATACTGTGTATTTAGGCGTGCGCCCGGATATCATCACCGCAGACGACCTTCTGAATCTGATGGACACTTGGGCTGACATACGCTTTGAAGTGATCATGGCATATCCCTCTCTGGATTATTGGAGAGGGCTTGACGAAGAAGAATACCTTGCGGCAATGGCAGCTTACACGGATTTTGTCAACACGCTGATGTCCTGCTATGAGGATCTGGAAGGACTGCCAGACAACCTCTCTGTATATTTTTACAACTCAACGGAATGGTTGGTGGGCAATAACACTAACTATGAGAGCAATTTCGACGTAAACGAAGGAATTTCGCATTCTTTGTCCCTGTATTCAAGTCAGGACTACGGATATCAATTGACTTTGGAGAACTATAAAGATACATTGAATGATTTTGAGGTGCTGGTGAACGATTGCCGGACCGAAACAGAATCAGTATATCCCAATCTCTCTGAATGGGATGTTGTTTTCTTTGGTGACAGTGTGATCGCTTTTTCAGAAACGTCCTCCATCCCCGGTGCTTTCAGCGGATTAACAGGTGCACATACCTATAACTGCGGCAAAGGAGGCTGCGCTGCAACCGTACTTGAAGGTAATTATGAGTATCCCGGTCTTCCGATAGTCGTAGATGCTTTTCTCGCAGAGGATTTGAGTTTGTTTAGTGAAGGCACTCAAATTTATGCAGGTATGGCAGACTATTTTGAGCATTCCGATATAAGCCGTCATCAATGCTTTGTGCTTAACTTTGGTTTGAACGATTATTTCTTGGGCAGACCGATAAGAAGCGACGATCCTTATGATATCTATACCTATGAAGGAGCACTGCGCACAGCAATAGAAAAGCTGCAGAATGCATATCCCGATGCGGAGATCATCTTGTTATCCCCCACTTTTACTTCTCACTTCGAAAACGGTCTGCAGCCTCTATCCGATGTAGGCGGACAGCTGCCCGATTATGTAGCTGCAGCCATTTCAATCTGTGACGAGAAAGGCTTATATTATTATGACAGCTACAATCTTCTGGGCATTGATGCCAACAACTGTGCCACGTATTTACCGGATGGCTGTCATCCCAACGAAGCCACCAGATACATTATGGCTCAGGAGATAGCAAAGTTAATCGGATCGATCACGGACTTGTAAAATATTCGGATCCATACTCCTATATTGTACGCTATTCGTAATTTCAGTGGAACGAGGCCACCCGCATGGGGTGACCTCGTTAATTATTTTTTGTCAAAATTTCAGAAACCGTAGTACAAGCTATAATTCGACAAGTTTTTATATTTCCTCGAGCAAGCTATTATCCAAAAAATCCATTACTTTTTCGCATTCTAAAAAGACTTTATGCAATCGTGCAATTGCAAAATCCATCTGTCTGGCCAGTCCGGCATCTTTTATGTCCACCCTGCCAGCAGCCC
Source organism: Lachnospiraceae bacterium (assembly GCA_022510705.1). Classification (GTDB taxonomy): domain Bacteria; phylum Bacillota; class Clostridia; order Lachnospirales; family Lachnospiraceae; genus Acetatifactor. Next base: position 1,176 of record JAFLSX010000016.1, on the reverse strand, counting down.
AATCTTGTCATAGTGATGGAGCGTCTTGACACTGCAGTTAAGTGGAAAAGCTCCTTGCGCAAACAAAGTCAAGACAACATCGTTTTGGCGTTCTATAATATGTGTACATCGCGATGCTAATAAAATAAGGAGTCCGATATGAGTTATCCCTCTTGCACGAAAGCTCTTATATGTTATATTGAGGCACATATTATGGATGGACAGATTTCATATGGAGAACTGGAGAAGCAGATACAAGGGCATTTCGTAAAGTCACAGGAATGACGCCCAGTGAATTTCGAAGAAAGTGGCCGGTGGTTGCAAAAGAAGAGCTGTACACCGGAGTGTACGGTATCGGAATCCTTCCACAAAAAGAACAAAGGAGCAATATTGTTATGTCAAAAAATGTTTATCGAAATAATGAAAGCACGGTCCTGTACGGGGTTCTCAAAATCACATATGGCTCTTACGGCGGCAGTACACCTTACCCCATTTGTCTAAAAGCCTGCTCCGAATACCTTGGCGAGGATCAGGATTACTATTTTACCATGGTGTCAAGTGGAGCTGCATTTCGGCTTACATGGAACAATACTAAGTGGGATCTGAGCAATGTGGATATTTATCATACTTTTGAAGAAAGCAATAAAGGATGAGAAGATCTATGCGGTAGGCGAAAACTATTCCCTTTTATTTGAAAAAATGTTATGTCAGTCAGATGCCATGAGTTGCCTAAAAGATGGACGTGGCTGCGCCGCCTCTTATTTCAATGAGCTGGGAAAAAATGACTATGCGTTAAACGACCGGATATATACGTTGATCAGTGAGCAGTTTAGTACAGTAGCCAAAGCTATTGAAGAAATGCAGAAATTGTATGGTTCAGATATGGATGAAATGCTGAAAAAACTGGCTGACCCTTCAGTAAGAAGCAAAACCTGCGAACTAATCGACCTTGCTGCTCGGGCAGATAAGATAGCGTTGGAATTACTGAAAGAAACCAACTCAAAAAACGTGTGAAACAGAAGTATCCCTTATCAAAAAGGCAGTCCTTTTCAGGGCTGCCTTTTAAATACTATGTATATATGTATTTTGTACAAACAACGCTTCATAATAAACTTATGGTTTATACCTATAGAATCCAAAGGATATTATTTCTTATAACCGCACTTCGGGCAAACACCGTTCTCATTCAAAGCAATA
>JAFLSX010000015.1 GCA_022510705.1 Lachnospiraceae bacterium | reverse complement strand
ATCAGGCGCTGACAGAAAAAAGGCCCTACAAAGACGGAATGTCCCATGAGAAGTCCATATCGATCATGCTGGAGATGGCTCACAGAAATGAACTTGACGAGAGCATAGTGCAAGATATGAATATTGTTATGAGCGATCATGTACCGGTATCATAGTGTTTAGAGTCCGTTCCATGTATGGGTATGAGTTGAGTAATGATATAAGTTATGTTATAATTTAATCATTATAATCAAATGGGAGATACGTGTTATGAAAATAACGAGCAAAAAGGCTTTGTTGATTGGACTGGCTTCCTCGACCTTGTTTGGGCTGGCCGGCTGTACTACGGATAATAATATGCATGGGGATGTTTATGGACCGCCTCCGTATCTGGAAGATAACATTCCGGAGGCCGTTTATGGACCGCCTATAGATGAAGAAACAATGGACGATGAGATAGAAGATGCGGAAGATACAGAATCCGTAGAAGATGCTGCAGAGGATGAGCAGAGCATAGAGGGAGAAGATAATTGACAAAGACAGAGATTAAAGAGAAGAACCTCAATATGCTGGCGGAATATCGGGATAAGCTCAGAAAAGAACCTAAATTGAGGCAGCTTTTTCTGGAACTTACCCTAAAATGTAATGAAAACTGTTTTCATTGCGGCAGTGGCTGCAATGCACAGATGCCGCATGGGCTTGCGTTGGAACAGTATAAGCGTCTGTTAGACGAGGTAAAGGAAAATTTCGGGACAAAGCTGCTGATTGCCTTAACGGGCGGAGAACCATTGCTTTACCCGGAATTTTTTGACTTGGTGGAGTATATTCATTCACTTGGGTTTCCATGGGGAATGACCAGTAATGGGACACTGATTACAAAGGATACGGCACAACTGTTAAAGAAATATGGTATGCGGACAATTTCCGTGAGTATTGATGGAGTAAAAGAAACTCATAATCGTTATCGAAGAGTGGAGAAAGGTTATGAGCTGGCAATGCAGGGCATGCAGAACCTGATCAATGTAGGCGGTTTTGACTCAATTATGGTGACCACCGTTGTTAATCATGAAAATATAAGGGAATTGGACGAACTGTTTGCTGTCTTTAATAATATGGATATCAATGAATGGCGGCTTACGGGGCTGGAACCGATCGGACGGGCTATGGAAGCTGCAGATATGCAGCTGACACCGGAAGATAACCGCATATTAATGGATTTTATACGGGATAAGCGGGAACAGAAACTGCCGGTGGAGTATTCCTGTACACATTTTTTGGGATTAACGTATGAGGCCGACGTACGGGATTGGTATTTCCTGTGCAATGCGGGAGTTTATGTGGCCGGTATTATGGTCAATGGAGATGTGGGAGCCTGTTTGGATATTCCCCGCAATGAGCAAACAATACAGGGAAATATACTTAAGGACAGCTTTACCCACATCTGGAAAAATCGTTTTGAGATTTTCCGCACACCGCTTTCCCAGCGAAATACAAGATGTAAGAGCTGCCCGCAAAGCAGATGGTGCGAGGGTGGATCCTATCACAGCTGGGACTATGAAAAGGACGAACCGAAGGTTTGCTTTAGGGATGTATTGTTTTAATTGCCATCCTCATTTCAAAAATACAAAATCTTTTAATTCAAACAGACATCTGTTCATGAAATAGGCACCGGACCATCCGTTGTATTCTGTTGTGACCCTAAAATACAGCGCATGACGTCCGGTGACATTTTGCACCACTGTGCGGACAATGCCGTCATCCGGACCGATCTCGCACACACCGATTTCCGTACTGTCATCCAGAATGATGTGCAGTTTGCAATTGCAGCCAAGACCGTTTACCCGAGCTGCAAATTCCATAGTCTTGCTGGAATGATCGTCGCCAAAATCAAAATATTTATATCCCATCTCACAACCGTCTGTTATTCCGGTGATCACGCGTTCAAAGACATTCTTTTCCGTCACCATAGCGCCGCCCTTTAATACACAGGCCAGCTCCGCCGGTGTGATCTTATACGGTGACAGGGATTCTTCAAACCCCAGTGAAGTCATTTCCACGGCAGGGATCGAGCCGTCAGGCAGGATTGTGATTCTCTCTACACAGCCGCGGCGGGACATGATGGTTCCGTTTGTCATGCGGTGGTAGAAAATATACCACTGTCCGTTAATGCATGCCACGGAGCCATGGTTGTTGCCGCCGGGATAATCCACTCCGTTGTCCACAATATAGCCACGGTATGTGAAGGGGCCGGTGGGCTTGTCCGAGGTGGCATATGCCAAACGGCTGCCTTGTTTTGGCGAATAGATCAAGTAGTAAGTGCTGCCGATTTTGCGTGGAGAGCATGCTTCAAAAAACAGAGCATCTTTTTCGTCAAAACCGTATGCATCTGCTACAGGACTTCCTTCTACGGTGGGCAGATTCATCGGTTTTGAGCTCTGCCCCGGCGCTTCGGCCGGCTGACAGGGGATAATATGTTCCATGCAGCTTCCGTCCAGGATCTCATACATATTATCCGGGTTTACCTCTGCCATGAATGAACGCTCGTAACCGCAATAGATATAGACCCTGCCGTCGTCGTCCACCAGCACTCCCGGATCAATGAACCAACCGTTGCAGCATACTTCCTCCGGGATGGTATATCGGTATTGAGAAAGCAGAGAAAACGGCCCTTCCGGGCGGTCGCTGACTGCCACGCAGCCGATGGAGCCTACAATGTATGCAAACAGATAATATTTACCGTCCTTCTCCACCACGTCCGGAGCATACAGTTCATTTGCCTCCGTTGTCCAAGGTGTATCCGCTTCATGATCCCGATCCGCCCGGGTGTGGAAGATATCACCGTGGCATACCCAGTCATTTAAATTGTCCACAGGCGCACTCCAGCATTTTAAAACATAGTCACAGAATCGGTCCGATCCTGAACGGTCGTGGGAACCGTACACATAGACCCGGTTACCGAATACCCTTGGCTCGCCGTCAGGAATATATTCCCAGTTTGGTAAATATGGATTTGACATATTTTTCTCACCTCAATAAATGTTACTTGGCAGCCGTTTGCAGTTCCTGTACCAGAGAATTGATCCGCTCCAGGATAGTACGGCATGCTTTCATATTTTCTACAGTATTTTCAGAAGTCTTCAGTGCCTCGGTGGAGGAAGCCGCAACCTCCTCACTGGTAGCTGACAACTGCGAGATGTTTTCGGAGATCACGCCGGTAGACTCCAAAATCTCCTTGATGACGCGTTCTGTATTATTGATATTGCCAGTAAGTTCGGAAACACACTCGTTGATTTTCTGAAATTTCTCTCGAGTCTCCTCAATCAGCTTATTCTGCTTCTCCACGGACTCAACCGAATTTGTAATACTTTCGTTAGCCCGCTTGGTGTCGCTGTTCAATTCCTTGATAATACCGGTAATACTGTTGGAAGCATTTTGTGTCTGCTCGGACAGCTGGCGAATCTCCTCAGCTACCACAGCAAAGCCTTTACCGGCCTCTCCGGCTCTGGCAGCCTCAATGGAGGCGTTTAATGCCAGCAGATTGGTCTGGCTGGAAATATTTAAAATTGTACCCACAAAGCTCTGTACTTCCGACACCTTCCGGGTCAGGCTTTCAATTACTTCAACGGTAATATTGCTGGCTGTCTCCACATTGTGAGCTTGTTCTTTCAATTCCCGTACCATTGCGGCGCCTTCTTCTATATTCTCATCGGTACGCTTGGAGGCCTCGATCATGTTGTGGGTCGCATGCTCAGCAATGTCGGTGCGTTCCTGAATTTCCGCACACATGCTGGCTTGCTCTTGAATAGCTTCAGTGGTATTCTCGGTGCTTTTGACAATATTGTTCATGGAAAAGTTGCTGGTGTCCACACTTTCATTCAATCTGTCTAACATCTCCATAGCATCACCAAAATGTCTGGATACCTCTTCTGCAACAGATATAGTCTTCTTATGATTCTCCTCTTGATCTTTGGCAGCAGCGGTAATGGTCCCGATGTTCTCCTCGTTGTTCTTGATTAACAGCTTCACCACACGGGAGGCTGCATAGCATGTCAGTATGCTGGCAAACACAACCACTATGAGGGAACGCTGATCTTCTGTGGATGAACTGCCGTATCGCATCACCAGCCTGATAACGCAGGCTCCTATGATAATAGAATCTCCGGCAATCACAAATCTTACATTTAAGAGTACCATAGTGGAAAACAAGATGGGAAACGCATATGCAAAACAGATAATGTTATTGTTGGTAAGCACAATTACCGCATATGCGAGAGAAGCACATGACAGCATTACGATTCCGCAGACCTTTTGCTCTCGTTTCATGAAGAATATGACCGTAGCAATGATCAGCGCTGCTATACTGACACCTATTTGAAGAAAATGGTACCATTCGGCTGATGTTGTAGTGACCTGGGCAATCATGATGAGAACCTCGTATACCAGTATAACAGCCAAAATCGGATAGATGGCCGAATGTGCTCTTTTGTATTGTGATGCCGTCATAATCTTATCCTCCAATGATAAAAATTATTAAAAATTACTATTTTATTGATTCATATTATATCATTTTTATACAATTTTTACAAACTATTTTAAAATATAATAATAGTAAAAAACAAATTTAGCTGTTGACATTACAATCTTTTCGGTATACACTGATTACAGTTGAATACTAAGTAGTATGAGATAAGAGTGGACTGAGCGCCACTCTTTCTTGTTGAAAAGGAAATTGTGATGCAATTTTGAAAGGAAGGGTGGGTACATGGCCAAAAAGGCTTATGAAGCTAAAGCGGAAGAACTGTTAACGCCCATAGCACAGGCGCAGGGTGTGGAAATCTATGATGTCGAGTATGTAAAAGAAGGTACAAACTGGTATCTGCGCGCCTATATCGATAAGCCGGAAGGCGTGAACATTCAGGACTGCGAGGCAGTGAGCAGAGCGCTCTCGGATGTATTGGATGCGGAAGATTTCATAGAGGATGCCTATATTTTGGAAGTTTCCAGTCCGGGACTGGGCAGGACATTAAAAAAAGACAGACATTTAGAAAAGAGTCTGGGCAAAGAGGTAGAGGTAAAAACCTACAGACCCATCGACAAGAGCAAAGAATTTTCGGGCATATTAAAGACCTACGACATCGGCAGTATTACCATTACGGTCGGAGAGAAAGAAATGGTATTCCAAAGAAGTGACGTAGCGTTGATCAAACTGGCCCTTGATTTTTAAAAGTACAATAATTTAGGAGGAGATTGGAAAATGAATAAGGAATTGATGGAAGCACTGGATATTTTGGAAAAGGAGAAAGAAATCAGCAAGGAAACGTTGTTTGAGGCCATTGAAAACTCATTGTTGACTGCCTGCAAGAACCATTTCGGCAAGGCGGACAATGTAAAGGTGGAAATCGACCGTGAGACCTGTGACTTCCTTTGCTATGCGGAGAAGGAAGTGGTGCCTGTTGCAGAGGATGTGGAAGATGACTGCCTGCAGATTGCCTTAGAGGATGCCAAGGAGCTGTCCGCAAAGGCTAAGGTCGGAGATTTATTGAGAGTGGAGATCAAGTCCAAGGAGTTCGGACGTATTGCCACCATGAATGCAAAGAATGTGATATTGCAGAAAATTCGCGAGGAAGAAAGAAGTGTAATTTACAATCAGTATTATGAGAAGGAAAAGGATGTAGTGACCGGTGTGGTACAGCGTTATGTGGGCCGCAGCATCAGCATCAATCTGGGCAAGGCGGACGCTATGTTGAGCGAGAGCGAACAGGTGCGCGGAGAAGTGTTCAAACCCACCGAACGTATTAAAGTCTATATACTGGAAGTGAAGAATACACCAAAGGGCCCCCGTATTAATGTCAGTCGTACACATCCGGAACTGGTTAAGAGGCTCTTTGAATCCGAAGTGACCGAGATCAAGGATGGCACGGTAGAAATCAAGAGCATTGCCAGAGAAGCCGGCAGCCGTACCAAGATCGCGGTATGGAGCAACAATCCCAACGTAGATGCGGTAGGTGCCTGTGTCGGTATGAACAGTGCCAGAGTAAACGCCATTGTAGAGGAATTGCGGGGTGAGAAGATCGATATCGTGAACTGGGATGAAAACCCCGGTAACCTGATTCAGAACGCACTTTCCCCTGCTAAGATCGTTGCCGTATTCGCAGATCCCGATGAGAAGACAGCCAAGGTGGTGGTACCGGATTATCAGCTTTCTCTCGCCATCGGTAAAGAGGGGCAGAATGCCAGACTGGCAGCCAGACTGACCGGTTATAAAATTGACATCAAGTCCGAAACCCAGGCTAAGGATGCACCCGGCTTCCGTTACGAAGATTATATGGATGAGTACGAAGACGATTATGAAGAAGGATATGAAGACGGGGAATTCTATGAGGAGGATGTAGATACCGAGAATGAGTAAAAAAGTTCCCTTCAGACAGTGTGTGGGCTGCGGAGAAATGAAAAGCAAAAAAGAGATGCTTCGGGTTTTAAAAACACCGGAAGGCCCCATTGTTTTGGATGTTACAGGTAAAAAGAACGGAAGAGGCGCATACCTTTGTAAGAGTGAGGAATGTTTGAAAAAGGCAAGAAAGAACAAGGGGTTAGAGCGCTCCTTCAAGATAAGTATTCCGGATGCGGTTTATGAGGAATTAGAAAAGGAGTTTAGTGAGCTTGAAACAGAATAAAGTATATGGGCTGTTGGGATTGGCGGCAAGAGGCAGAAACCTTGTGAGTGGGGAATTTGCTACGGAAAATGCCATTAAGGGCGGCAAGGCCATGATGATCGTTGTGGCCCGGGACGCCTCTGACAACACCAAGAAGCGCTTTATGGACAGATGCTCCTATTATGAAGTACCCATACATATTTATGGGACGAAAGAGGAGTTAGGGCGTGCCATCGGCACCGAAGAGCGCTCCTCCATAGCCCTGTTGGATGAGGGGCTTGCGCATACGATAACCAAACATCTGGAAGAATTACAAGACTAGGAGGTAGTAGGAAGCATGGCTAAAATTAAAATACATGAACTTGCAAAAGAAATAGGCGTATCCAGTAAGGAGGTACTGGCTTTTTTGCAGGATAAGGGCGTGGAAGCCAAGGCGGCGCAGAGTTCGGTGGAAGAGGACGCTGCCGCAATGGTGAGAACGCATTTCGGCGGCGGTGCAGAATTGAAGGCCGCTGAGACCGTGAAAGAAGAAAAGCCGAAGAAAAAAGAAAAAGCGGTTAAGGAAGACATGGCGGAAGCACCCGCAGCAAAGGATGCCGTGGCAAAAAAGGCTGCAGAAGAAACTAAGACTGCAGAACCTAAGGCAGAAAAATCTGCGGCGGAAGAAACGACTGCAAAAAAAGAGCAGGACGTTCCGAAAAAGAAAAAGAAGATCATATTTGTAAGTAATCCTCAGAACTCCAGGGCTTCCGGTCCGCAAGGCGGGTTCCGTGGCAATAATGCAGGAGGCAGACCTGCTCAGGGGGCAAGACCGGGACAGAATGTCAGACCGGGGCAGACAGCTCCTGTCAGACCCATAAAACCGTTGACTCCCCCTTCGCCCACACCCAGTGTGCAGATGGTCCAGTCCACCCCGTCACAGGGAAGCTCGGCAGCTTCGGCAGAAAAGTCTGCGGCACAGGCGCAGAATCAGGAGAATGCTGCGGCAAGAACGGACAACAGAGCGCCCAGACAGGACAGAGCGCAGGGCAGCGTAAACAGAGCAGGAGGAGAAAGACCTTCTTATGGAAACAGAGATGGCAGAGGCGAAAGAAGCCAGGGTCAAAAACCGGATAGAAGAGTGGAAGGCGGCGGCCGTACGGGTGCGTACAATGGTCAGGGCGGCTTCCGTGGTAATGGCGTTTCTGCAGGTTCTGAAAGACCTTATAACAATAGCGGGCGCGATAACAGAGGCGGTGGCGGCCAGAGAGATGGATTCAGAAAGCCGGGCCAGGGTAAAGGCTTTGTGGCAGACGCTCCGATCAAAGATGCCGAGAAGCACAGAGATGAAGAAAAGCGCCGTATCGGGCAGGAAAAAGATAAACGCTCTAAAAAGGACTTTATCTACGAGGAGGAAGAGGCTTTAAAGAATAAGCCCGGCCGCTTCATCAAGCCCGAAAAGAAGAAAGAAGAAGTGGTGGAGGAAGTCATCAAGGTCATCGTGCTTCCCGAAACCATTACCATCAAGGAATTGGCGGACAAGATGAAAATTCAGTCTTCCGCCATTATCAAGAAACTGTTTTTAGAGGGTAAGATTGTAACGCTCAATCAGGAGATTTCTTATGAAGAGGCAGAGAATATTGCCATGGAATATGAAATTCTCTGTGAGAAAGAAGTAAAAGTAGATGTGATCGAAGAACTCTTAAAGGAAGAAGAGGAGCAGGAGGAGGAAATGATCTTCCGTTCTCCCGTTATCTGCGTAATGGGCCATGTCGATCACGGTAAGACCTCGCTTCTGGATGCAATTCGGAAAACGAATGTAACGGATAAGGAAGCCGGCGGTATTACCCAGCACATCGGTGCTTATACCGTTTCCATAAACGAGAGGAAGATCACCTTTTTGGATACACCGGGACATGAAGCGTTTACCGCTATGCGTATGCGTGGTGCAAATGCTACGGATATTGCTATCTTGGTGGTGGCTGCGGATGACGGCGTTATGCCCCAGACCGTAGAAGCGATCAACCATGCCAAGGCAGCGGGGATTGAAATTGTGGTAGCAGTCAATAAGATTGATAAGCCCGGCGCCAATGTAGACAGAGTGAAGCAGGAATTGACGGAATATGAACTGATTCCCGTGGATTGGGGCGGAAGTACGGAGTTTGTACCGGTATCCGCTAAGTCGGGTGAGGGTATCGAGTCTCTGTTAGAGACGATTCTGCTTACTGCGGATATTCTGGAGTTAAAAGCCAATCCCAACAGACGGGCCAGAGGTCTGGTGATCGAAGCGGAGTTGGATAAGGGCAGAGGTCCCGTAGCAACCGTACTGGTACAGAAAGGTACCTTACATGTGGGAGATTTCATTTCCGCAGGTGCCAGCCACGGTAAAGTTCGTGCAATGATTGATGATAAGGGCAGAAGAGTGAAAGAGGCAGGACCTTCCACACCCGTGGAAATACTGGGTCTGAACGATGTACCCAGTGCAGGTGAAGTCTTCTTAGCTCATGAAAACGATAAAACAGCAAAATCCTTTGCAGATACTTATCTGGCACAGAACAAGGAAAGAAAGCTGGAGGAAACCAAGAGCAAAATGTCTCTGGACGATCTGTTCTCCCAGATTCAGGAAGGCAATTTAAAGGAGCTAAACCTGATTGTCAAGGCGGATGTACAGGGCAGCGTGGAAGCTGTAAAGCAGAGTCTGTTAAAGCTCTCCAACGAAGAAGTGGTAGTAAAATGTATCCATGGCGGCGTAGGTGCGATCAACGAATCCGACGTTATGTTGGCCAGTGCGTCTGCAGCCATTATCATAGGCTTTAATGTACGGCCGGATGCAACCGCTAAAGCAACTGCCGAAAGAGAAGGCGTGGATATCAGACTGTACAAGGTTATCTATCAGGCTATTGAGGATATTGAAGCGGCCATGAAGGGTATGTTGGACCCCGTGTTCGAGGAAAAAGTGATCGGCCATGCGGAGGTTCGCCAGATTTTCAAGGCATCCGCAGTTGGAAATATTGCAGGTTCCTATGTATTGGATGGTCAATTCCAGAGAGGCTGCAATATACGTATTACCAGAGAGGGTGAGCAGATTTACGAAGGTTCACTGGCTTCCTTAAAGCGATTTAAGGATGATGTCAAGGAAGTAAAGGCAGGATTTGAATGCGGTCTTGTATTTGAAGGTTTTGACCGGATGCAGGAGTTGGATATCGTAGAGGCTTATATCATGGTAGAGGTGCCGAGATGAGAAAGAACAGCATAAAAAGTACCCGTATCAACGGGGAAGTACAGCGCGCACTGGCGGAGATTCTGCGGGGCGGTATCAAAGACCCCCGCATCAGTCCCCTGACCAGTGTCGTGGCTGTGGAGGTAGCGCCGGATTTAAAGACCTGCAAAGCCTGGATCAGCGTACTGGGTGACGAGAAAGCCCGGGAGGAGACCTATAAGGGTTTAAAGAGTGCCGAAGGTTTTATTAAGAACCAGCTGGCGCGCATTGTGAATCTGCGCAATACCCCTGAGATTACCTTTATAATGGACCAGTCCATCGAATATGGCGTCAATATGTCTAAAAGGATTGATGAGGTCATTGGCGGCGGACAGAGTGTATCGAGCGACAAAGAGTCATAAGTGAGTGTGACCGTTTATAGAAGGCGGTCACAGTATGGAGATAGACATGAATTTATTAGAGGAATGTACGGGTGCGGCAAGTATCGGTATCAGTACACATATACGGCCGGACGGGGACGCCGTCGGCTCTTCTATGGCGTTGTATTTATATTTACACAGACAGCTCCCCGGAGTGGAAGTGAAACTCTTTTTGGAAACACCGCCGGATAATTTTCGCCATTTGAAATATCTGAATGAGATTGACTCCTCCTTCAGCTATAACGGTACTTTTGATGTGTTTTTTGCGCTGGATACCGTGGCTGACAGGATGGGAGAAGCGGTACCGTATTTTACAAGCGCTAAAAAGAAAATTAATATTGACCATCATATCAGCAATGCACAAGGCTGCGGGGATGTTAACGTGATAAAGCCCGAAGTGGGTTCTACCGCGGAAATCCTCTATGAGTTGATGGAAGAAGAGCGGCTGGATGAAGATATTGCCATGGCTCTGTATACGGGTATGATACATGATACCGGTATTTTCCAGTATTCCAATACCAGGCCCGAGACTTTACAGATTGCAGCAAAATTGATGGGATTTGGGTTTGATTTTGCAAAGATCATCGAAGAGAGTTTTTATCAGAAGACATACCTGCAGAATCAGATTCTTGGCAGGGCACTGACAGAAAGCATCCGTTTTATGGATGGCAGATGCATTTTTAGCTGCATCAACAGAAAAATGATGGATTTTTATCAGGTCAAGCAAGGGGATTTGGATGGGATTGTGAATCAGCTGCGCAATACAAAGGGCGTAGATTGTGCCATTTTCCTGTATGAAACCGATCTTATGGAATATAAGGTCAGCCTGCGTTCCAACGAGTTAGTGGATGCTTCCGCAGTGGCCTCCTTGTTCGGGGGCGGCGGACATGCCCGGGCAGCTGGCTGTACCATGAAAGGCAGCATGCATGACGTGATCAATCGTCTGTCCCGTGAGATTGCACGACAGTTAGAGGAAAACGGACCATGTTAAACGGTGTCATCAATATTTATAAAGAAAAAGGCTATACCTCCCATGACGTAGTTGCCAAGCTGCGGGGAATCTTAAGGCAGAGACGGATTGGGCATACGGGAACATTGGATCCGGATGCCACGGGCGTGCTTCCCGTATGCATAGGCAGTGCTACCAAGCTCTGCGATATGCTGACGGATTGGGATAAGGAATATGCAGCGGGGCTGCGCTTAGGGTTAGTAACGGATACACAGGATATTTGGGGAAACATATTGGAGGAGAAGCCGGCTGTCGTCACGGAGGAAGAGGCACGGGCGGCAGTCCTTTCTTTTTTGGGCGGATATGCACAGCTTCCGCCCATGTATTCTGCCCTCAAGGTGGATGGCAAACGGCTTTATGAACTGGCCAGAGAGGGCAAAGAGGTGGAGAGAAAACCCAGAAACATCACGATTCATGAACTGGAAATTCTGGGTATGCAGCTGCCGGAGATCTCTCTGCGGGTAGTCTGTTCCAAGGGAACCTATATCCGCACGCTTTGTCACGATATCGGTGCAAAGTTGGGCTGCGGAGCTGTTATGAACCGGTTGGAAAGGACCCGTACCGGGCAGTTTACACTTAAGGGGGCTCACAAGCTGGACGAGATCGAGAGTCTGTATAAGCAGGGCAGGATTGAGGAAGTACTTCTCCCTGTGGATAGAATGTTTGAGGAACTGGCCGAAGTACATGTGATAGATACAGCGGTGAAACTGGTGGAGAACGGTAACAGCTTTTTTACAAACCGGATACGGGAGCGCAGGCTCTTTGATGAGGGAGAAGAAGTGCGGGTATACGATACTGCAGGACGCTTTTTCGGCATCTATACCTTTTCACGAAATGAAGGCAGATTCGTTCCAAGAAAGATGTTCTTAGAATAATGGCTCATGGAAAACAGCGAAAGGAACAGCAGCAGGATGAAGATTATTACCGGTACCACGGATTTCTTTTTGCGAGAAGAAACCGCGGTGGCAATCGGAAAATTTGATGGGGTTCATCTCGGACATAGATTGCTTTTAGATGTAATTCTGGCACAAAAAGCCAATGGCAGAAAGGCCTGTGTATTCACCTTCGATACAACCCCTGCCCGATTGTTTGGAAAAACGGAAGAAAAAGAACTGACCACGGCGGAAGAAAAGAGAAGACTTTTTGAACAGCTGGGCATCGATATTCTGATAGAGTTTCCCTTTAACCGGGAAACTGCGGGAATACAACCCGAGGTATTTGTCAAAGAGATACTTTGTAACAGAATGCACGTAGGACTGATTGCAGCCGGTACCGATATTTCCTTCGGAAGAGGGGGAGAAGGCAATGCCGATCTGCTGCGCCGGTTGGCATCTGAGTACGGATATGAAGTACGTATCATAGAAAAACTCATGCTGGGGGAGAAAGAAATCAGCTCCACATTTGTGCGGGAAGTCATAGAGCGGGGGGATATGCAGTTGGCTGAGCAGCTCTTAGGCGGGCCATATACCGTAAGCGGTAAGGTACACCATGGCAATCATATGGGCCATACGCTGGGAATGCCGACCATGAATTTACTTCCTCCCGGGAATAAGCTGCTTCCCCCTAACGGTGTGTATTTTTCCGGCGTGGAGTTAGACGGCATTCTCTATAAAGGTATCAGCAATATCGGCTATAAACCCACGATAGAGGAGGAAAAGAAGGTAATGGGCGTGGAAACCTATCTTTATGGGTTTGACGCAGATGCATACGGTGCGCAAATTGAAGTTTCCCTGTATGCATTTAAACGTCCGGAGCAAAAGTTTGAGAATTTGGAAGCATTAAAAGCGCAGGTAGCCGAAGATATTAAAACAGGGGCTCTGTATTCCCGGTAGAAGTGCTGTATTTTCCTGCCCTGACGCCAAGAAAAATGCGTAAACCCGAGCACTTTTTTTGTTGACATCCGTACTGTATATGCATATAATAAATTTGTAACATTTTTGTAATAATAATAAGCGCAAGTCATCTTGCGAAGTTGACATAGGACGACAGATAGGGTAACCATAGATGAATCGAAATAAAAGAACAATTCGTTTTGTAAGTATATGTACCGCAGGTATTGCGGCGGCAGGTGTCTTCTCGCTTAACCCGCCTTTGGAAGTAAGTGCGACCGGCAGTGTATCCATGCAGGAAGTGAGTTCTTATGCGGGAGCATCTGCTTTGTTTGGAATGGCATTTACGGAAGAAGAGTGTCTGGCGGCGGCTCAGTCCGCACAGGGCGCTTTTTGGGGCTATACCAATTTGGGAATTGCCAAGGTGGAAAGCGGTAACTTAAACGTCAGAGAAACTCCTAGCACCAGCGGTAAACTGGTAGGAAAGATGCCGAAGGATTCCGCCTGCGAAATATTGGAAGTCACCGAGGACGGCTGGGCGAAAATAACTTCCGGGGATGTAAACGGTTATGTGAGTATGGAATTTCTCTACACCGGTGCAGATGCAGTAATGCGTGCCACTGAACTGATGAATACAGTGGCGATTGTCAATGTGGATAATTTAAGAGTACGGGATGAAGCCAGTAGGGACAGTGCGGTGTTAACGCAGGTACCCAAAGGTGAGGAGCTGGAAGTATTGGAGGTTTTGGAGGATTGGGTCATGGTCTCCATTGACGGAGATGAGGCCTATGTCTCTGCTGACTATGTGACAGTAGAGGAGAAACTGGATACCGCCATTACCATGAGTGAGCTGCGCTACGGCCAAGGTGTTTCCGATTTACGTGTGGATATTGTGGAGTATGCAAAACAGTTTTTGGGTAACCCCTATGTATATGGAGGTACCAGCCTGACAAAAGGTGTGGACTGCTCCGGCTTTACCATGGCAGTCTATAAGCATTTTGGTATCACCTTATCCCACCATTCCGGTTCTCAGGCCAAGGAAGGGACCAAGATTACGGCGGATCAGCTTCAGCCCGGTGATCTTGTCTTCTATGCTAACAGTGCCGGTACCATCAACCATGTGGCAATGTATATCGGAAACGGCCAGGTCATCCATGCCAGCAGTGCCAAGACCGGTATCAAAATTTCCAACTATAGATATCGCACGCCGGTGAGATTTGTAAGTATTATAAAGGATTAACAAGAATTAAATTTGTTAAAAATAAGAACTAATGAGAGGGTGTACAAGGTTTTTGCCTTTGCGCCCTCTTTTTATGAAAGGTGGAATAGCTGGTATGAAAAGTAAGCAGGAACAAAAGCAGAAGATGCTGACAGGCAGTCCGGCAAAGGCGCTTTTTTTCTTTGCACTGCCCATGATCTTAGGGAATCTGTTTCAGCAGTTTTACAATATGGCGGATTCTATGATAGTAGGACGGTATGTGGGGGAGGATGCATTGGCAGCGGTAGGAGCGTCCTATTCCCTGACAACCGTTTTTATTATGATCGCCATCGGGGGCGGTATGGGTGCTTCCGTCATCACCAGTCAGTATCTGGGAGCAGAAGAGTACGGAAAAATGAAGACAAGCATCTATACAGCATTGATCAATTTTCTGGTACTCAGTCTGTTACTGGCTCTCCTGGGCTTCTTTTTAAACAAAAGTATTTTGACAGCATTAAAAACACCTGAGAATATTTTAGAGTCAGCAGTGCTGTATTTGCGGATTTATTTCTATGGTTTGCCTTTTTTGTTTATGTATAATATTCTTTCCTCTATGTTCAATGCACTGGGAAGATCCCGTATTCCTCTCTTCCTTCTGATCTTTTCCTCCGTGCTGAATGTAGCGTTGGATTTATATATGGTATGTGTCCTTTCCATGGGGGTAGCAGGCGTAGCCATTGCCACAGTCATAGCACAGGGACTTTCCGCATGCATTTCTTTTGGAATCCTATTATACCTGTTGCGTAAGTATCCTGCAGAAGAGGAGAGCGTACGGCTCTATGATGCAGGAATGCTTTTTAGGGGAACGAAAATAGCTATTCCGTCCATTGTGCAGCAGTCCATTGTCAGCATTGGTATGTTGTTGGTGCAGTCTGTGGTAAACAGCTTTGGTTCTTCCGTGCTGGCCGGTTATTCCGCCGGAATGAGGATTGAGTCGATCTGTATTGTTCCTATGATTGCCACCGGCAATGCGGTATCCACCTTTACGGCACAAAATATCGGTGCAAAACAGACGGAGCGGGTAAAAAAAGGCTACCATGGGGGTATCCGCATGGTAGCAGTATTCGCAGTGCTGATCTGTGTGGTATTACAGCTCTTTTACGGCAATATCGTGCAGGCATTTTTAGAAGAGAATGCCGGTGCGGCCGCTTATGCCACGGGCAGTTCATACCTAAAATTTATCGGATGGTTCTTTGTGCTGATAGGTTTGAAATCTTCCACCGATGGTGTGTTGCGCGGAGCCGGTGATGTGAATGTCTATATGGCAGCCAATCTGCTGAACCTGGGATTTCGGGTACTCTTTGCCAACCTGATGGCGCCGATAGTGGGTATTCAGGCGGTCTGGTGGGCTGTTCCCATTGGGTGGGGCGTCAATTTCCTGGTTTCCTTTGTTTGGTATCGGACCGGCCGATGGAGCAGAAAACAGATTATTTAATATTTTTTTCCGCTGCTACTTTTGCGGCATCAAAAGTAGTGACGCCCGTTCCCCCTATTGTTGTCTGATAGAGGGGCATATCCGTACCGAAAGCGGTAAAATATACATATCGGGAGGTGACGTTTATATTGGTGAAGTTACCTTCCATTATCATTTCCGCATTCTGGCCGTTTAAGTCCATGCGTATTAGGGCAGGTTCCGTAGCGGAATTTCGCTGGTAATACAGATAGCCGCCGGCCAGATTGTAGCAATCCACCCTGTCATGGGTCAGAACTTCTACCACTCCTTCGGAGAGAGAATAACGGCAGAGCCGGTAATTTTCGGATACATCCAAATAATAAATATAGCCGTTGTCATAGACAGGATACCAGAGATTTCCTTCCCAAGCCACGGATGTGCCTCCCGATACGGTATTGTAGCGGTATAAATAGTGATTGTTTTCTGTTCCGTTATAGTAGACGGTGCCGTCAGAGAGTGCGCAGGAAAAGTCCCAGTATGTGCGGGCCAGTTCCTCCGGGGTATTATCCTGCGGTGACATTCTGTAGAAATGAGCACCATCTGCAGCGGAAGAAAGAAAATAGAGATTGTTGCCTACAAGCTGCATGTTAAAAATAATGTCTTCGTACAGGCAGACAGCATTCCTGCCGGTTAAAGAGGCACGGTATACGCCGTGGCGGCTGCGGATATAGCCTAAACCGGAGTTGCCGGAGGCCTGTGACTGAAAATAGAAAAGATAATTACCGCCGGCATTCAAATGGGATACGCTGGCGGAGCTTAGTTTTTGTATATTACTCTCGTCAGGATTCATGGAATAGAGCGTACCGCCGTCATAGGGGTTGGAAAAGTAAACCACCCCGTTATACTCGCAGAAAAGTCCTTCATTATAGGAATTGCCTGCCCGATTGCCAACCGTGCCCGCAGGTACGGGCTTTACGGTATTAAAATAGCGGGGCAGGATAGCCGCGGCTATAAGCAGCAGAATAAGTAACACTACAACTACTGCCAAAAGAAGGGTTTGTTTTTTTGATTGCATAGGATGATATCCTTTCCGTAAATCTGATTTTACATGTAAATTTCATTTCCATTTTAACTTTGTTAAAAATATTATAGCGGCTATTTTACTTGCTATCAAGTGGGATTTGGTATAAGATAAGCATAAATATTTCAGCGCAAAGGAGCACTCTATGGACTTAACGGAATTAAGGGATAAAATTGATGAGATAGATGCCGAAATTGTGGAGCTCTACGAGCAGCGGATGGAGGTCTGCAAAAACGTGGCGGAGTATAAAATAAACACCGGTAAAAAGGTGTTTGACAGCCAGAGGGAAAAAGAAAAGCTGGAAAAGGTCAAATCCCTGGTTCATGACGACTTCAACAAGCACGGAGTGGAGGAACTTTTTGAACAGCTGATGAGTATGAGCCGCAAGATGCAGTATAGGCTGTTAGCCGAAAACGGCAGTATGGGAAGGCTCCCTTTCCTCGGTGTGGACAAGCTGGATACAGAGAATGCCAGAGTGGTATTTCAGGGAAGCGAGGGATCCTATTCCCAGGCTGCCATGCAGCAGTTTTTCGGAAAGAGTGTCAATAGTTTCCATGTACACACTTTTAGAGATGCCATGAGTGCCATAGAAGAGGGCAGTGCGGATTTTGCGGTGCTTCCCATTGAAAATTCCACCGCCGGTATCGTCAGTGAAATCTATGATCTATTGGTAGAATTTGAAAACTATATAGTGGGTGAGCAGATCATAGAAATAAAGCACTGCCTGTTGGCACTTCCGGGTGCCTCCAAGGCGGATATTAAAACGGTGTATTCCCATCCTCAGTCCTTGATGCAGTGCGCAAAATATTTACAGAATTATGACTGGCAGCAGATCAGTATGAAGAACAATGCTTTTGCGGCGGGAAAGGTAGCCGAGGAACAGGATAAAAGCCAGGCCGCCATCGCAGGAGAGCATGCTGCGGAGGCCTATGGGCTTAAGATACTGGAACGGGGTATTAATCAGTCTGACACCAATTCCACCCGCTTTATCGTGGTAACCAACCAGAAAATATTTAAGAAGGATGCGGGAAAGATCAGCATCTGTTTTGAGATACCCCATAAGAGCGGTTCTCTCTACCATATGCTGTCCCATTTTATCTATAATAATTTGAATATGAGCAAGATTGAAAGCCGGCCTATTGAGGACAGAAACTGGGAATACCGCTTCTTTATCGACTTTGAGGGAAATCTTGCCGACGGGGCGGTAAAGAATGCGCTTCGCGGTCTGAGGGATGAGACCCGCAACATGAAGATCCTGGGCAATTATTAGACTTACTATGGCGAAGGTTTAGGAAGGAAAAGGAATATGCGGCAGCAGGAATTGCTTATTTATCGTGTGGAAAATATGGAGGATGGCGGACTCTTAAAGGATATGACACATCTTCTGGAGCATTGCGGGGATACGGTATTTACGGAGCAGGAAAGAGAGGAGTATAAAGCCCTCTTTTATGACTGTGCCCACAGGCTCCTTGAGCTGGCAGGAAGCCATGGTTTCTCCGGTAATCTCTGGCATTGTTATCTGACCAATCTTTTGGTCAACTGCGAAAACAGCTACAGCATAGCCTGCGAAATCCGAAATGGGACGGATGGCAGCATCAATGATGCGGCCCTTCACGATATTAGCATATTTAAAGAGTTTTTTGACGCGGATTTTGAGCCTCTGCTTCAGACTTTGGATGCGGGGGACTGCCGGATACTGTTTGATTATGAGGCCAGCAGGCAGGAGAGCCGGGTGTATAATGAACGCATCTGTAAGCGTATCTGCTCTTTGGCGAAGGAGTTTATAAACTGCCGGAATGCAGGCGAGATGAAGGTGGCGCTTACCGCATTCTATCAGGACTATGGGGTGGGGAAGTTCGGCTTACACAAATCTTTCCGTGTTGTACATAAGGAGAATGGCGTGCATATTGAACCCATCTTGAAAATAGCCCATGTGAAGCTTTCCGATTTAGTCGGCTACGAATTAGCCAAGAAAAAGTTAGTGGAGAATACGGAGGCCTTTGTTTCCGGGAGAAAGTCCAATAACTGTCTGCTTTTCGGAGATGCGGGAACCGGTAAATCTTCCAGCATCAAAGGTATTATCAACGAATATTATGACAGAGGACTGCGTATTATCGAAGTGTACAAGCACCAGTTTCAGGACTTGAACGATGTCATCAGTCAGATTAAGAATCGGAACTATAAGTTCATCATTTATATGGACGATTTAAGTTTTGAGGATTTTGAGATAGAATACAAATACCTAAAGGCAGTCATCGAGGGCGGTTTGGAGAAAAAGCCGGAGAATGTGCTGATTTATGCAACCTCCAACAGAAGGCATCTTGTCAGGGAGAAATTCAGTGACAAAGAAGAACGGGTGGACGATCTGCATAAGGGTGATACAGTATCGGAAAAGCTCTCCCTGGTAGCCCGTTTTGGTGTGACCATTTACTTTGGTGCGCCGGATAGAAAGCTGTTTCAGGAAATCGTCCTGACATTGGCAGCAAGGAATCATATTGACTTAAGTGAAGAGGAACTGCTGGCAGAAGCCAATAAGTGGGAGCTAAATCATGGCGGATTATCCGGAAGAACGGCCCAGCAGTTTATTGACTATCTGGCGGGAAAGGCAGGGGAATCAGCATGGTAAGGACATTTGCGGCAATCGATGTAGGCTCTTATGAGCTGGCAATGAAAATATTCACCTTTTCCGGCAAAAATAAGATGCAGGAAGTGGATCATATCAGGCATAGGCTGGATTTGGGAACGGAAACCTATTCCTCAGGGAAACTCAGCTGTGAAAAGGTGGAGGAACTCTGCAGAATCTTAAACGAATATGCGGGTATTATGCGTTCTTATAAGGTGGATGCATATAAGGCCTATGGGACCAGTGCCATTAGGGAGATGGAAAATCGGGATATCGTATTGGAGCAGATTGCCCAGAGAACGGGAATAGAAATTGATGTCATTAGCAATTCCGAACAGCGTTACCTGGACTACAAATCCGTGGCTTTAAGAGGAACGGAATTTGATAAAATACTGGAAAAAGGTACCTTGTTTGTGGATGTGGGCGGAGGCAGTATCCAGCTTTCCCTCTTTGATAAGGGAACCCTGACGACCACTCAGAATCTGCGTCTGGGTGTACTTCGTTTGGCGGAGAGGCTGCATCATATCAACGCCAGGCCGTCCAAACTGAAAAAAGTACTCTCAGAAATTAATGACGCACAGCTTTCCGTCTATAAGAAAATCTATTTAAAGGATAGGGAAATACAAAATATTATACTGGTGGACGACTATCTTTCCCGGTGGATGGAAGCCCAAAAAGGCAATATAGGAAATGCGGGTTATGTGACAAAAGACGGTTATGGAGCCTTTATGGATTATTTGAGCAGCAGGAGCGAGGCGGAGATAGGTGTCGGACTGGGAATTTCCGAAGAAAATGTGCGTCTGCTGTTTATTTCGGCAGTATTGGTACAGTGTATTTTAAAAATGACGGAAGCGGAAACAATCTGGATTCCCGGCGTGACGCTCTGCGACGGCATTGCTTATGAGTATGCGCAGGAGCAGAAAATGGTCATCAGCGAACACGACTTTGAGAAAGATATTTTAGATTGTGCCTTAAACATCAGCAAGCGTTACATGGGCAGCAGAAAGCGTGCAGCTACTTTAGAGAGTCTGACCATGAAGATATTTGATGTCACGAAAAAACTGCATGGGTTAGGTAAAAGAGAGCGTCTTTATCTGCGGCTGGCAGCCATTCTTCACGACTGCGGAAAATATATCAGTATGGTGAGTCTGGGTGAATGTTCCTATCAGATCATTATGGCAACTGAAATTATCGGTCTCTCCCATATGGAGAGAGAGATGATCGCCAATATTGTAAGATTTAACCATGAGGAATTTTTGTACTTTGAAGAGTTAAGCAGATCTTCCTCCTTAGATAAGCAAGCCTATTTAACGGTAGCCAAGCTTACCGCGATTCTTCGGATTGCCAATGGCTTAGACCGCAGCCACAAGCAGAAGTTTAAGGATGTAAAGGCTGTGTTAAAAGAGACGGAACTGGTACTGACAGTGGATACGGGGGAGGATATCACACTGGAGAAGGGACTGTTTGAAGACAGAGCAACCTTTTTTGAAGAAGTATTCAATGTTAAGCCCGTTATCAGGCAAAAACGGAATCTGTAGGCGAATGTATCAGGGGTAAGAAAGGACGAGATGAGAATGGGAGATACTAAAAAGGATTATAGAAATCCGGCCTATTATGCCAATCGGGAAATGAGCTGGATCCTGTTCAATCACAGGGTATTGTCAGAGGCCAGAGATAAGAATATTCCGCTGTTTGAACGGCTGAAGTTTTTAAGTATAACCGCATCCAATCTGGACGAGTTTTTTATGATCCGGATCGCTGCCTTAAAAGATATGGTAAACGCAGGTTATACAAAGACCGATATAGCGGGTCTGACAGCAGGGGAGCAGTTAAAGGAACTGAATGCCCGGATACATGAAATGGTGGAACTGCAGTATTCCACCTATAACCGTTCCTTAATCCCCCTTTTGGAGAGCCATGGGCTGCATGTCATTAAAAAGCATGAACAGCTTTCCAAGGCAGACGGAGCATTCATAGACAGCTATTTTGAAGACAATGTATATCCTGTGTTGACGCCTATGGCAGTGGACTCCTCCAGGCCTTTTCCGTTGATTCGGAACAAATCCCTGAATCTGGGAGCGCTGGTCACCAAAAAGGAAGGGGAGGGAGAACTGGAATTTGCTACGGTGCAGGTACCCAGTGTATTGCCCCGGGTAGTGGAGCTGCCCTCTGAACCGGGTAACAGGCGGATTATCCTTTTAGAGGAAATTATTGAGAGAAATATCCACAAGCTTTTCTTAAATTACGATATTATCTGCGTACATCCTTTCCGCATTATGAGAAATGCCGATTTGACGATTGATGAAGATGAGGCGGCCGATTTATTAAAGGAAATTGAAAAGCAAATAAAGAAAAGGCAGTGGGGAGAGGCTATTCGGCTGGAGGTAGAGGCCGGCATTGACAAAAGACTGTTAAAGTTTCTGCGGGAGGAACTTTCCATCCATCAGGAATCCATCTATACCATTGACGGACCGCTGGACCTGACCTTTTTAATGAAAATGTACGGTCTGGAGGGATTTGAGGACTTAAAGACACCTGTGCATGTACCCCAGCCAGTACCGGAACTGCCCGCCGGCACGGATATTTTTGAGGCAGTAAGAAAAGGTGATATTCTGCTGCACCATCCCTATCAGACTTTTACGCCGGTGGTAGAGTTTATCAGGCAGGCTGCTAAGGATGAAAATGTACTGGCAATTAAGCAGACTCTCTACAGAGTCAGCGGCAATTCTCCCATTATCAGTGCGCTGGCTCAGGCGGCCGAGAACGGCAAACAGGTTTCCGTGCTGGTAGAGTTAAAAGCCCGCTTTGATGAGGAAAACAATATCGTATGGGCCAGAATGCTGGAAAAGGCAGGCTGCCATGTTATTTACGGTCTGGTGGGGTTAAAGACCCACAGTAAGATCACGTTAGTGGTACGGCGGGAAGAGGACGGTATTCGCAGATATGTGCATCTGGGGACCGGTAACTATAATGACGCTACCGCAAAACTCTATACGGACATAGGTTTGTTTACCTGCTCCGATGCTATCGGAGAAGATGCTACGGCGGTCTTCAATATGCTTTCGGGCTATTCGGAGCCGTTACACTGGAATAGGCTGGCTTTGGCGCCCCTGTGGCTGAAGGATAGATTTTTGTATCTGATAGACAGAGAAAGGCGGAACGCAGCAGAGGGCAGGGAAGCCCACATTATAGCCAAAATGAATTCCCTCTGTGATCCGGATGTGATCGCGGCCTTATATGAAGCCGGCAGTGCCGGGGTAAAAATTGAACTGATCATCAGAGGAATTTGCTGCTTAAAGGTAGGGATTCCGGGTGTCAGTGAGAATATTACAGTGCGCTCCATTGTAGGTAACTTCTTAGAGCACAGCAGAATCTTTTACTTTGAAAACGGAGGCTGTCCGGAGGTTTACTGCTCCAGTGCGGACTGGATGCCGCGTAATCTGGAGAGGCGCGTAGAAATATTATTCCCTGTGGAGCAGGAAGAGTTAAAGGCAAAACTTCTGCACATTTTGCAGAGCCAGCTGCGGGATACGGTAAAGGCCCATTTGTTGACCAAAGACGGTACTTACGAAAAAGTGGACAGGAGAGGAAAGGAGAGCTATCATTCCCAGGAGGCATTCTGCCTGGAGGCAGCAGAACTGGCGGAAGAATGCAAGGAAGAGGAAAACAGGAGAGTTTTTATCCCGGAGAGACATCATGAGTAGAATCATTTTGGCAAGCGCTTCGCCCAGACGAAGAGAGCTGCTTTTACAAATCGGATTACAATTTGAAGTGGTAGAGAGCGCCTGTGAGGAAAAAATAGAAAGCAGTCTGCCCGAAGAGGTGGTCTGTGAGCTATCAAGGCAGAAGGCGCAGGATGTGTGGGAAAGGCTGCAGGATGAAAAGGCCGTGGTAATCGGTGCCGATACCGTAGTGGCTTTTGACGGCCGCATTTTGGGAAAGCCTAAGGATGAGGCAGAGGCCTGTCTTATGCTGCAATCCCTCTCTGGCAATACCCATCAGGTATATACTGGTGTGACCATCTGTTATACTGCGGGAGGCAGTATGTTAAGCCATACCTTCTATGAAAAAACAGAGGTGGATTTTTATCCCATGGATGAGAAAGAAATCCGGGACTATGTGACCACGGGGGATCCGTTAGATAAAGCAGGCGCCTATGGCATTCAGGGACGATGTGCAGCCTACATTAAGGGCATCAGAGGAGATTACAACAATGTGGTTGGGCTGCCCGTAGGGCGGCTTTATCAGGAATTGAAGGAGTGCTTACCGGATGAAGAAAGCGGTCATCTTTGATTTAGACGGAACCTTAAACAATACGATCGCATCTATTAAGCGCAGTGCGGACGAAGCACTGGGGCAATTTGGATTCGGACCCTATACCGTGGAGCAGTACAAATACTTTGTGGGAGACGGTGCTGCCGTACTGGTGGAGAGATGTTTGGAGGCCGGCGGAGATAAGGAACATATTCATTTTAAAGAAGCTTATGCGGAATATCAGAAAGTTTTTGAGAAATACTGTATGTATCGTGTAAAACCCTATGCGGGTATTCGCAAATTGCTGGCTGCCTTAAGGGAAAGAGGTGTAAAACTGGCGGTACTCAGTAATAAGCCTCATAAAAGAACTGTAGAGGTCATACATGAAGTCTTTGGTAAAGACTGTTTTGACCTGGTGCTGGGACAGACCGAGGGAATACCAAGAAAGCCAAGCCCGGAGGGTGTGTTTTATATTCTGAAAGAACTTGGCCTGACAGCGGCGGATATCCTGTATCTGGGGGATACGGGAACCGATATGCAGACGGGGAAGGCTGCAGGTGCATTTACCGTAGGCGCATTATGGGGATTTCGGACAAAAGAAGAGCTGTTGGAAAACCATGCGGATGCAATCATTGAAAATCCCATGAAATTACTTGACTATTTATGATGCAGCCTCTATGATAGAGGCAAATAGGGACATAGTGAAAAACAGTATCAAAAGGGAGGTGTACAGAATGCAGGAATTTGATGATGCGGTGTTAGACTGTTTTCTGAAAAATCAGTTGCAGCTGTTTCCCGAAGAGGTAGCTGCCAACAGGGAGGAGGCGGAGAACTTTTTGGAGGAATGCATGGCAGAAGTTGTGAATTCTCCGGAAGAAGTGATGGCCTATTTTGAGGAAACCGGTATTGACATGGATGGCGCCGATGAGGAAAGCATTTTGGAAGAAGCGGAAGTCTTCGAGGTAGGGGACGGCAGATATTTGATCGTAGAAGGGTAAGGAAATGCACATACTTTTATTATTTCACGGGGCGAATGTTAATGCCCCGTGAAATTTTTTCTGTCAGCCGACAGGGATACGTAATACCTGCCCAATCTGGAGCCCGGTGCCGGTCAGTCCGTTTGCCTGCATAATGGCCTCTACGGTAGTACCGTATCTGCGGGAAAGTTCCCAAAGGGTGTCTCCGGCGCGAACAGTATATTCCACATAAGGACTCTGAGAAACCGGAATACGCAGTACCTGACCAATCTGAAGTATGTCACTGGTCAGTCCGTTTTCTTGTTTGATGGCATTTACTGTGGTGCCGTAACGCTCGGCGATCAGCCAGAGGCTGTCACCTGCCTGAACCGTATAGGTAATGCTAGATGTCTCCGGTCCGGGCATTGGTACATTTTCTCCGATACCTAAATAGATGTCATACAAAGACTGCCAGGTTTGTGCCCCGACGATTCCGTCAGCCACCAGTCCCATTGTTTGTTGGAATGCAATAACGGATTGTCTGGTTCCGCTGCCGAAGATGCCATCCTGAGTGGGAGCCGGAACATCCGAATAATATCGGGAGATAACATTTAACAGATACTGCAGGGTCACTACATTCTGTCCGCTGGATCCTTGACGGAGCACCACATTTGGCGGCACGGTGCCGATGCCGAGGCTTGTGCCCTCGCTGTCCAACTCCGACAACCGGGTTACCGAGGTATATATGCTGGAAAGTTTATACCAGGTGGATTTACCTACAATGCCGTCAGCGGTCAGATTGAAGATATTCTGAAATTTGGTAACGGCATCTCTGGTACTCTCGCCATAAGTACCTGAGGGATCGGTAATGGCGGGAATTGCCGGATAGTTACGTCTGATCCGTTCCAAATAGGATTGAATGGTCTGTACATCCAGTCCCTGGCTTCCGAGACGGAGCGGGGTCCCGGGATAGGAAGAAATTGCGTTCGTGACAATATTGGTTTCCGCAATTTCAATGTCATTGGGATAGTAGTAACGCAGAATCTGCAGAGGGGAATACCCCTGGTTTGCCAGTGTTACCGTGCCCCATTGGGACAGTCCCTGGCAGGTAGCGGTAGTGCCGTTACAGAATGAAGTGAAATAGGGAGCATTCTGGCCTTGTCTGCGCACGTATTCACCAAACACTTCCTCCACAGCTCGGATGATGGAGTCGTAGATTGGACGTCCGGGAACATAGTACTGGTCATAGGCGGTATTGTTCGTAATATCAAAATCATAGCCACGACTTCTGTACCATTCAGTATAGACGCGGTTTAATGCAAATGTCATGATCGCATAGATATTTGCTTTTAAAGCGGCGGTGGGCCAGGTGGGATAAATCTCACTGCTGGCCACATTTGTGACATAATCTGAAAAGGATACCGCTACATTGGAGGCTGTGGAGTTAGGGGCACCCAAGTGTACGGTGATCGGATTGGGAATCACCACTTGGCGCAGCACGCGTGCATCCGCAGAGCTTCCCACTTGATTCCGGGGAGCTGTCATAGCAACGGCCGGAGGGCCGAAGGAGACGTTTTCCATTACTTGACGGGGTTGCTGTCCTTCCTGCAGAGGGACAAGAGTGACCGGAAGGGTCGCTGTCTCCCCGTCAAAGATGGGGATTCCGGTGAAGGAGAGAGACTCAAAGCCTTCTGCCTCCACGATCACGCCGTAGCTTATATAGGGCGTTCCAAAATAATCGGGATTCTGTGAAAGACTTCGGTCCAGAGTCTGAAGCGGGACAATCGGAGTCTCGCCGCTTACGTCCGTGGGGAGTCGATAGAGAGTGCTGCCCTCATCATCCAGAACCTGAACCGATGCACCGTCAAGGGGGATGGCATTCTGTGCCGTCCGCACTTGTATTTGTAAATATCCAATAGCCATAGTTTTCAATTCCTTTTATCTGATTATTATACTGATATGAAAAGAAGTGAAAACGGTTCCGAAAAGAATAAAGGAACTGTTGCTTGGCAGATAACGCATCTACCTTTGCAACAGTCCCTTTTTTATATTATCCAGTATATCTTCATGTATATAGAGTTTACCGTAGCCGGTACCGAAATGCAGTCCGGGCTTATTGTCCCCATGGAAGTCGGAGCCGCCACTGATCAATAGGTCATACTCCTTTGCGATACCTTGCATTTCTCTGGTTTCCGAGACGGAATAGGTGGAGTAGATACCCTCAATGCCTAAAAGCCCAGCCTCCTTCAAGTGAGCCACCAGATCTTTCAGCTTTCCGGTGCTCATATGATACAGGGTGGGATGGGCCAGTATGGGAATACCTCCTACAGACCGAATCAGGGAAACCGCCTGTGCGGGCGAAACCTTTTCTCTGGGAATGAAGCAGGGAGCATGGTCCCCCACATACCGGTCGAATGCCTCACTCATGCTTCTTACACAGCCTTCCTCTAAGAGATAACGGGCGTAGTGTGCTCTGGTGATGACTGCACCGGGAAAACGTAATTTTATGGCAGAGTAGGTTACGGGAACTCCGTGCTCTGATAACAGGGCGCATATTTTTTCGTTACGCGCCTCTCTGGAGGCAACAAAGTCATCCAAATGCCTTGCAAAATGTTCCGCTGTATAGTCAATATAGAGCCCCACAATATGGATGTCCCGTCCCTCGTATTCCGTAGAAAATTCAATGCCCGGAATCACTTCCAATGTCTTGCCTTTCGGATTGGCCTCACATACTTTGCCGGATAGCTCTTTCGCACAGGAAATGGCCTCGGGTAAACCTGCGGTGGTATCGTGGTCAGTTAAAGCAAAGGCACTGATATTGTGCGTCAGCGCATATTCTACCAGCTGACGGGGAGTAAAGGATCCGTCCGAATAATTAGAATGCACATGCAAATCTACCATAATTAATCTTCATCATCTCCGGTCTTGGTATAGACGGTACGTTTTCTTGCCATTTCATCGCTGGCAAGGTACTCGTCGTAAGTAGTGATCTTATCGATCAAAGAGCCGTTTGGCAGAATTTCCATAATACGGTTGGCTGTAGTCTGGACAAACTGATGGTCATGACAGGAGAACAACTCCACGCCGCTAAACTTAATTAAACCATTATTCAGTGCCGTGATAGATTCCATATCCAGATGGTTGGTAGGCTCGTCTAAGATCAGGCAGTTTGCACCGCTGATCATCATCTTGGAAAGCAGGCAGCGCACTTTTTCGCCACCGGAAAGCACCTTTACCTTTTTAACACCGTCCTCACCTGCAAAAAGCATACGTCCGAGGAATCCGCGCACATAGGTCACGTCCTTGACGGGAGAGTAGCCGGTGAGCCAATCCGCAATCGTCAGATCATTGTCAAACTCTGCCGTATTGTCCTTGGGGAAGTAAGCCTGAGAAGTTGTCACACCCCATTTATAGCTGCCCTCATCCGGTTCCAGTTCACCCATGAGAATCTGGAAGAGGGTAGTTTTTGCCAGTTCGTTGCCGCCTACAAAAGCAATCTTATCATCGTGTCCCACAATAAAGGAAATATCATCCAATACTTTCACTCCGTTTACGGTCTTGGAAATATGCTCTACCGAGAGCACTTCATTACCAATTTCCCGTTCGGGTCTGAAATCAATATAAGGATATTTCCTGCTGGAGGGACGAATCTCATCCAACTCAATCTTCTCCAAGGCACGCTTTCTGGCGGTAGCCTGTTTGGACTTGGAGGCATTGGCGGAGAAACGGGAGATAAATTCCTGTAATTCCTTAATTTTCTCCTCTTTCTTCTTGTTGGCCTCCTTCATCTGCTTGATCAAAAGCTGACTGGATTCATACCAGAAATCGTAATTGCCGGCATAGAGCTGAATCTTGCCGTAGTCGATATCTGCAATATGGGTGCAGACTTTATTCAGGAAATAGCGGTCGTGAGAAACCACAATGACCGTATTTTCAAAGTCGATCAAAAAATCCTCCAGCCAGGCGATCGCGTCCAGATCCAAGTGGTTGGTAGGTTCGTCCAATAACAGAATGTCGGGATTGCCAAACAGCGCTTTGGCAAGGAGAATCTTCACCTTTTCATTACCGTTTAAATCTTTCATGAGAGAGTAATGAAGAGAGGTATCGATGCCCAGACCGTTTAACAGGGAGGCAGCATTGGATTCGGCTTCCCAGCCATCCATTTCCGCAAATTCCGCTTCCAGTTCACTGGCGCGGATACCGTCCTCATCTGAGAAATCTTCTTTGGCATAAATGGCATCCTTTTCCTTCATGATCGCGTACAGGCGTTCATTGCCCATGATGACCAGGTCCAATACCGTATAGTCGTCATATTTAAAATGGTCCTGCTCCAAAACGGAAAGCCGCTGGCCGGGCGTGATGAACACCTCGCCGTTTGTGGTTTCCAGCTGTCCGGATAAAATTTTTAAAAAAGTAGATTTACCGGCACCGTTTGCACCGATCAGACCGTAGCAGCAGCCCTCGGTAAATTTAATATTGACATCTTCAAATAATGCCTTTTTTCCAATTCGTAAAGTTACGTTATTTGCACTAATCATGATTTCTATACCTTTCTGTAGTTGGTAAAAAGCTACTCCCTACCTATTTTACAGAAAACACGGGATTTTTCAAGCCATTCTTTGCATTTTGTGGGGAAAAACCATCTCCGGGCAATTGTTTTTGCATAAATTAATATGGTATACTACAGATAGCCTAGGAAACGCAGGGGTTGGAGGATTAGAGAAAATGATACTACTCATAGCGACTGGCATTCTGCTTTTACTTGTTATACTGTATCTGCTTATGATCATGCCGAGAATGATGCATAGACCGGATATAACGCCTTTTAAAAGCGTGCTGTATGCCCACAGGGGACTGCATGATAATTTTTCACCGGCACCGGAAAACTCCATGGCTGCTTTTAAAAAGGCGGTGGACGCAGGCTTTGGCATTGAATTGGACGTACAGCTTTCCAAAGACAAGGTGCCGGTCGTATTTCACGATTCCACTTTGGACAGAATCTGCGGTGTAGAAGGCAGGGTGGAAGATTTTACCTACGAGGAGCTGCAGCAGTTTTCCCTCTGCGGGACAGCAGAAAAAATCCCTAAATTTGAGGACTTTTTAAAGCTGGTAGACGGCAAAGTGCCTCTAATTATCGAATACAAGATTCCGGGAGGAGTAGCAGAGGTATGCCCTATTGCAGATAAACTCTTACAGGCATATAAAGGAGCTTACTGTATCGAGTCTTTTAATCCGCTGGGCGTGCTGTGGTACAGACGGAATAGAAAAGAAGTCGTGCGGGGGCAGCTGGCGGATAATTTTATCAAATCCGGAGAAAATACGCTTTCACCTCTGCTGTATTTTGCACTCCATCATCTAATGTTTAACTTTTTGACTAAACCGGACTTTATTGCTTACAATCACTTTCTTTACAGGGATTTATCCAGACGGCTCTGCAGACGTCTTTATCGGGCCCCGGCTGCGGCCTGGACCATAAAAAATGAGGTGGAACTAAAGGAGAGCCGAAAAGAATTTGATATGTTTATATTTGACAGCTTTGTGCCTGTAACTGCTGGCGATTTTGGACAAAATGCATAAATAAATAGGAAAGATTTGGATATAATAAACGAAAGTGTTTTTTGAGAGTGAAAAATTCATCCATATTGCTTGATGTTTTTTTGGTAAATTGATACAATTGTATAAGCATTATACACACAAATTTTATGGCAAGGGAGATTGAGACGCATGAACAAATGGGTGTACAAATTCAAAGAAGGCAGTGCCGATATGAGGAATCTGCTCGGTGGCAAGGGCGCTAACCTTGCGGAGATGACCAGCTTAGGTCTTCCTATTCCGCAGGGATTTACCGTAACTACCGAAGCGTGTGTGGATTATTACAAGCAGGGCAAGACCATTTCCTCAGAGATTCAGGAACAGATTTTCCAGAATTTGACGGATCTGGAAGAACTGATGGGAAAGAAATTCGGTGACACCGAAGATCCCCTGTTGGTATCGGTTCGTTCCGGCGCGAGAGCATCTATGCCCGGTATGATGGATACGATCTTGAATCTGGGTCTGAATGATATTGCGGTAGAAGGTTTTGCTAAGAAGACCGGAAATCCCAGATTTGCTTATGATTCCTATCGTCGTTTCATTCAGATGTATTCTGACGTTGTTATGGAGGTTCCCAAGTCCTTTTTCGAGAAGATCATTGACGAGATGAAGGAAGCGAAGGGTGTTACCTACGATACAGAGTTAAACGCAGACGATTTAAAAGAACTGGCTAACAAATTCAAGGCTGTTTACAAGGAGGCCATGAAGGGAGAGGAATTCCCTCAGGATCCCAGAGAGCAGCTGATGGGTGCTGTAAAAGCCGTATTCCGTTCATGGGACAACCCCCGTGCCATCGTTTACAGACGTATGAATGATATTCCCGGTGACTGGGGTACTGCAGTAAACGTGCAGTGCATGGTATTTGGTAACAAGGGTGATACCTCCGGTACCGGCGTTGCATTTACCCGTAATCCTTCTACCGGCGCAAAGGGTATCTTTGGTGAGTACCTGATCAACGCACAGGGTGAAGACGTGGTAGCAGGTGTTCGTACACCCCAGCCTATTACCCAGTTGGAAAAGGATCTGCCTGAATGCTATGCGCAGTTTATGGAACTGGCAATGAAGCTGGAAAACCATTACCGCGATATGCAGGATATGGAGTTCACCATCGAAGAAGGCAAGCTTTACTTCTTACAGACCAGAAATGGAAAGAGAACCGCTCCTGCGGCTATCAATATTGCATGTGATTTAGTGGATGAGGGCAAGATCACTCCCGAAGAGGCAGTCAGCCGTATTGAAGCTAAGTCCTTGGATCAGTTGTTACATCCTACCTTTGATGCAGAAGCACTCAAAGCCGGAGAAGTAATCGGCACTGCACTTCCGGCATCTCCCGGTGCGGCAGCCGGTAAAGTCTGCTTCAGCGCTGAGGATGCCAAAGCAGCCGGCATAGGCGGCAGAGGCGAGAGAGTGATTCTGGTTCGTCTGGAGACCTCTCCTGAAGACATCGAAGGTATGCATGCATCACAGGGTATCCTGACAGGACGCGGCGGTATGACTTCCCACGCAGCGGTAGTAGCACGTGGTATGGGAACCTGCTGTGTATCCGGCTGCGGTGAGATGAAGATTGATGAAGAAGCAAAAATGTTTGAGCTTGGCGGCTATACCTTCCATGAGGGAGATTATATTTCCTTAGACGGAACTACCGGTAAGATTTATAAAGGTGATATCAAGACTGTTGAGGCTTCCGTAAGCGGAAACTTCGGCCGCATCATGGCATGGGCAGATCAGTTTAGAACGCTGAAGGTACGTACCAATGCAGATACACCCGCAGATACAGCCAAGGCTGTGGAATTGGGTGCTGAAGGTATCGGTCTCTGCCGTACAGAGCATATGTTCTTCGGCGAGGACAGAATTCCCAAGATTCGTAAGATGATTCTCTCCGATACTGTGGAAGCCAGAGAGGCAGCTTTGGGCGAACTGCTGGTATTCCAGAAAGCAGACTTCAAAGCAATGTATGAAACACTGGAAGGCAGACCTATGACCGTTCGTTATCTGGATCCGCCTCTTCACGAATTCGTACCTACCGATCCTGAGGATATGGCGGCACTGGCAAAGGATATGGGCTTAAGCGTAGAGGATGTTAAGGCAAAATGCGATTCTCTTCACGAGTTCAACCCCATGATGGGACACCGCGGATGCCGTTTGGCAGTTACCTATCCTGAAATCGCAAAGATGCAGACCAGAGCAGTTATGGAAGCAGCAATCGAAGTGAAAGCAGAAAAGGGTTACGATATTGTTCCCGAGATCATGATTCCGTTAGTAGGCGAGAAGAAAGAGTTAAAATATGTTAAGGACGTGGTGGTAGAAACCGCAGAGCTGGTTAAGAAAGAAAAGAATTCCGACATTGCATACCATATCGGTACCATGATCGAGATTCCCCGTGCAGCGCTGACTGCAGGTGCTGTTGCAGAAGAAGCTGAATTCTTCTCCTTCGGTACCAACGACTTAACCCAGATGACCTTTGGTTTCTCCCGTGACGATGCAGGCAAGTTCTTGGATGCTTACTATCAGGCTAAGATTTATGAATCAGATCCTTTTGCAAGACTGGATCAGACCGGTGTTGGTCAGTTGGTGCAGATGGCAGTTGAGAATGGCCGCAAGACCCGTCCCGACTTAAAGTGCGGTATCTGCGGCGAGCACGGCGGAGATCCCTCTTCCGTAGAGTTCTGCCACAAGGTAGGTTTAAACTACGTATCCTGCTCACCGTTCAGAGTGCCTATCGCAAGACTGGCAGCAGCACAGGCAGCTATCAATAATAAATAGGTAGGTTGAATAAAACTAATTAGGAGCACAGTCTATTTTTATATGAGACTGTGCTTCTTTTTTGTAACGTTTTCCTTTTTTCCGTCTCTAACAGTCAGAAAGAGAGGCAGGATAGGGTGGGTAGAGCCGGATGGGAAGAATCATTCCAACAGATTTATTTTATCAGGCGGATGACTATGGTACACTGGGAATAGAGCGGACCGGCGGAAGCAGAGATAAACAGGGGGCAGAAGGCACCAAATGACTACATTTCAGGATATTTATCGGGTATACGGAAAACCAGTATATCGTTTCCTTCTAAAACTCACCGGCAGCAGTGATCAGGCGGAGGAGCTGCTGCAGGAGACCTTTTACCAGGCATTTTTACATATTGAGCGTTTTAAGGGGAGATGCAGCGTCTATACCTGGCTCTGCCAGATTGGCAAGAACGCCTGGCTGAAGGAATGTAAAAGGAGACAGCGTTTTGATACGCGGGCTTGGGAGGAGTTCGAGTTTGCAGACGGAAACGCACCGCCGGAGGAAGCGGCTATCAGGAAGGAAGAGTATCGGCGTGTGCGACAGGCAGTACTGGCATTGGAGGAACCTTATCAGGAAGTATTTGTGATGCACACCTTTGGCGGAGTGCCGTTAAAGGAGATTGCTGCGGAACATGAAAAATCCGAGAGTTGGGCAAGGGTCACCTATATGCGGGCCAGAAAGCTGTTAGCGGACAAGCTGTTATAAAGAGAGTGCTATTGATGAAGCAAAATATACAAGAGCGCGTCATTGGTGCAGGAAGGAGAGGGAATACTATGAAACTATCTTGTGAAGTATATGAGGATCTGTTGCTTTTATATAATGATGGTCTGTGTAGTGAGGATACGAAAAAATTGGTGGAGGAGCACTTGAATGGGTGCGCAAGGTGCAGCAAATACTTGAAAAATATGCGGTTGCCGGAGGAGATAGTAAAAGAGCAGACAGCTACAGAGGAGCTGGGGGAGGATGCCCATGCGGAGAAGGAGAGCTTTCGGAAAAGCTTCCGAAAGATTAGGAGAAGGTGGGCTATGTCGTTGCTTGTGCTGCCCCTGCTTTTAGTGCTGAGTGTACCTGCGATAATGGTTGCCAATGAAATCAGGGGTGAAGGAATCTGTTTTTCCAATTTGGATGATATCTGGTATTGCCGGCAATTCTTTAAACTGATCGCAGACGGTGAGTATGACAGAGCAGCAGGAATGCTTGATTTTTCCTGGTCGTATCAGAATGTGCGTGAGGTTCTTTCCGGAGATGTGTCGGGGGGAGTTACAGAAGAAAAACGGGAAATATTTCTTGAATTTTATGGGGATATACTGAACATGACCGAAGAGGAATTCGAGAAGCAGGAGCAATTAAAGATTGCGGTTTATCTGCAGGAAAACCCTCCCCTTCTTCGGGACTTTAGCTTTGATGACGCTTACAGAACGGACTATGGATGGGTGATCAGTTATGAGATTTTGGAGGGCGTGAAACATCCGAATAAAGATGGAATGGTATATCTCAGTTATAGACTGGAGTTTGTGAAAAACGATGCAGAACTGGACCATGTGTCAGGATCCATACCTAGGAACTGGGAATCCAGATTGGGGGAGCTGGAAGAAGAACTTGTCTTATGGGGAGCATTTCATGAACAAGGTAATCAATTGAGCAGAAGGTTAAACGGATGGGAGCAGTAACATATTTCAATAAATACTTGCATTTTTTTTGCTAATATGCTAATGTACTAGAGGAGGAATGTCTATATGAGAAAGCCCGCCCATTTGGCCTTGAAACTGGCGCTTTTTTTACTATTTGCTGTCTTGGCGGGGCTGGCTGTTCTGTTTCCTTATCAGTGTCCGATTCGCGGCCTTACCGGGGTTATCTGTCCCGGTTGTGGTATGGGAAGGGCATGGTTGGAGGCATTTCATCTGAATTTTAAGCAGGCCCTGTATTATCATCCCATGTTCTGGGTCATACCCGTGGTGATGCTGTTTGCTTTATATGATTTTAATCTGTTAGGTAAGCGGCTGTTCAATATTGTTGTTTTAAGTCTTTTGGGTGTGGCCGTGGCGATGACTTACATATTGAGGCTAATGGCTTTTTTACAGGGTGTCTACACCATATAATTGGTGCGGTTATTAATTATTTTTTTAACTTAAAGGAGGAAAAGAAATGTTTTGTAAAAATTGTGGTGCTCCCATGGACGAAAATGCAGCTGTATGTATCAAGTGTGGTGTGCAAAAAGGTGGCGGTACTTCTTTCTGCCCGAATTGTGGTAATGCAACCGCTCCCGGAGCAGCTGTTTGTTTGAACTGTGGTGTTTCTTTGGCAACTGCCGGCACTCAGGTAGGCGATAAGAGCAAGATGGCAGCTGGATTGCTGGCAATTTTCCTTGGTACATTTGGTGTTCATAACTTCTATCTTGGTTTCACCACCAAAGCTGTCATCCAGCTTGTGGTAAGCTTAGTTGGCGGTGCCGTTACCTGCGGTATTGCTACCATTGGTATATGGGTTTGGGCTTTGGTTGAAGGTATCATGATTCTGACCGGAAAGATCAATACCGATGCCAAAGGATATCTCCTGCGAGACTAACTGATACGGTGATTCAAACAAAGCCGAAATTTTTCGGCTTTGTTTTTTTGCGTAAAGGCATAAGTCCGACTCGGAAGAATGATCGGTAATTTGGAGGAAAACAGTGGTAGAAAAAAGTGGAAAAAAGATTTTTGATGGCATAGCTATTGGAAAAATCCAGTTTTATGTGAAAACAGATCATCAGATCATACGCGTTAAGGTGGCTGATTCAGAAGCTGAGATTGCCAGATATGAAGCAGCAAAAGAAGAAGCAATAAAGCAGCTGACTGCTTTATATGAAAAGGCGTTGAATGAGGTTGGAGAAGTAAATGCAGAGATTTTCAATGTACATGCCATGATGCTGGAAGATACCGATTATAATGAGTCCGTGCATAAAATCATTGCCACGCAGGGCATAAATGCGGAGTATGCCGCTGCATCTACCGGGGATGATTTGGCAAAGATGTTTGCTAATATGGACGATGAGTATCTTAGAGCCCGTGCAGCAGATGTCAAAGACATTACAAAACGTGTGGTCACAATTTTGTGTGGCGGTGAGAATAATAGTAATATGAAGGATGAGCCGGTTATTATTGTGGCAGAAGATTTGTCACCCAGTGAGACGGTTCAGATGGATAAAAGTAAGCTGCTTGCGTTTGCCACTCGTCTGGGTTCTGCTAATTCACATACGGCTATTTTAGCCAGGACAATGGGAATACCTGCACTGGTCGGTGTGGATATTGATGAGAGTTGGAATGGAAAAGTGGGTATTATAGACGGGTATAAAGGGAAAATGATCATTGATCCCGAAACGCCGGTGTTAGAGAGTTACCTTAAGAAAAAGGAAGCGGAGGATGAGCAGAAAAAGCTGCTTCAGGATATGAAAGGGCGGGAGAATGTAACAAAATCCGGAAAGCGTATTCGCTTGTATGCAAATATCGGTAATCTGGATGACTTACCGTCGGTTCTTGAGAATGATGCAGGGGGAATTGGGCTGTTTCGGACAGAGTTCCTGTATTGGGAATTTGATCGCTATCCTACAGAGGAAGAACAGTTTAGGACCTATAAGCAAGTCTTAGAAACTATGGGAGACAAAAAGGTCATTATCCGCACATTGGATATTGGTGCCGATAAACAGGCAGACTATTTTGCTTTGGATAAAGAGGATAACCCTGCGTTGGGTTATCGTGCGATTCGCATCTGTCTAACCAGGCCGGAGATTTTTAAGACACAGCTGCGTGCGCTGTATCGCGCAAGTGCATATGGCAATCTTTCTATTCTGTATCCGATGATCATCTCTACTGATGAAGTGCAGCAGATTAAGGAAATTTCCGAGTCAGTGAAGGCAGAACTGATTACGGAAGGATATAAGATTGGCGAAGTCAAAGAGGGAATCATGATAGAGACTCCTGCAGCAGCGCTCATGAGTGATGTGCTGGCGAGAGAAGTGGACTTCTTTAGTATCGGGACAAATGACCTGACGCAGTATACTTTGGCAATAGACCGTCAGAATGCAAAATTGGATCCGTTCTATGATGCCTATCATCCGGCAGTTCTGCGGTTGATTCAAATGATTGTAGATAATGCCCACAAAGAGGGAATTGAGGTAGGTATCTGTGGAGAACTGGGTGCGGATTTGACACTTACGGAAACTTTTTTAAAGATGGGATTGGATGAACTGTCAGTATCGCCGGGCTGTATCCTTCCCGTGCGCAAAGCAGTGAGAGAAGCAGAATAAAGTACGTACATAGCAGAGGGGAGTTAATGTGAGAAGAAAGACAGTTTATCTGATAATATTCATAGCGTTTTCTTTGTATCTGGAGGCATGCGGAGGCTTTTTGAATGGTGGTGAAGAGTCACCGCAGGAAGGTCTGGTACAGGCAGATGCTGTAGAAGGGGCGCTGGCAGCGGACAGTACAAGGCAGGAGAGTACTGTACAGGAAAGTCCGGAGCAGGAGAATCTAAGACAGGAGCAGAGGCGCGCAGAATTTGTGGTGTCTCTTACAGAAAACCTTCCCATAGAAAAAAGTGAAGAGGAAAAGATGGACTTTGTGGAGTGGCTGTTAGATTCATATGGCATCGAACTCCTGGAGACAATAAATGTTTCGGAGAATATAAACAGACAGCTCTACGATGTAACTGGCAAATCCTTATATGTCCTGTGGGATACCAGTTTGGGTTACTTGGAGGATGAGAATACGGCTGCGGCGCATGGCATTTATATCAGAGAGACGGAAGGCTCTATGGTAGATCTGGCATTTGCGGGAGATATCTGTCTTACAGAGGACGGTTATGTCATAGATCACTATGATGCATTGGGCGGTGATATTACTTTGTGCTTGTCAGAGGAGATCATGGACAGGCTTAACAAGGCGGATATCAGCATGATAAATCACGAATATCCGGTCAGTACAAGAGGTACGGCGCTGGAAGGGAAATATTATACCTTTCGGGCGGATCCCGAAAGAGAGATCATTCTGCAGCAAATGGGCATTGATATTGTGTCACTGGCAAATAATCATATTTATGATTTTGGTGCGGATGCCTTTTATGATACTTTGGAGGCATTAAAACAGGCTGATCTGCCGTATGTGGGTGCGGGAGCGGATATGGAGGAAGCATCCAGACCGGTATATTTTGTGGCAGGCGGTATCAAAATCGGTTTTGTGTCCGCAAATCGTTCGGAAAAATATATATTTACGCCGGAGGCGGGAGAAAACTCTCCGGGTGTTGTGAGAATGTACGATACGGAAATGATGAACAATATCATTAAAGAAGCTTCCGGACAATGCGACTATCTGATAGCGTATGTTCATTGGGGAACGGAAGATTCAAAGTATTATGAAACATACCAAACAGAAATAGCAGAGGAATTTTTTACTTCAGGTGCGGATGCGATCATCGGCTCCCATCCGCATGTGCTGCAGGGAATCGAATATGTAGACGGGAAACCCGTAGTATACAGTTTGGGAGATTTCTGGTTCAATAGGGAGACGAAATATACTACTATAGTAACTTTAAAGATTACAATAGACGGCTTCGCAGAATTGTCTGTACTTCCGTGTATTCAAAAAGGATATGAGACCCATTATATCAGCGATGAATCGGGACAGACAAAATTTTACGATTATCTTCGGACTCTTTCTCCCAAAGCAGTGATAGATGACCATGGAATTGTGACGGAAAAGTACTAGCTGTAAACAGCTGCATGACGAATGGAAAATGTCACCGTTTTCTTGCAAGAGCTGACAGAATCTTGTATAATACAACAATAGAATATAATAGGTGTATTTTCGATTGCTGTTTTCTGTGTCAAGGGGAGTAGAATAATGATAATGAAAAAAATATTATCTATAGCGGTTGCTTTTAGTATGGCAGCTACGCTGTTGTGCGGTTGTGGGGAAAAGAAATATGGTTTGGATCCCAAGAACCCGACCACTGTCACCATCTGGCATTATTACAACGGTGTACAGCAGGAAAAATTTGATGACTTGATTCGAGAGTTCAATGAGACAGTCGGACAAAAACAGGGAATTGTGGTAGAAGCACGCAGCATGGGCGGAGTCAATGACCTTGCCGATAGTGCTCTGGCCTCTTTGCGGGGGGATGTGGGCGCTGAACCGGCACCGAATATGTTTGGCGCCTATGCGGAAACAGCATACATTGCTGACCAGATGGGATGCGTTGTGGATTTATCAGAGTATTTCACTGAGGAAGAGCTGGCTGAATATGTGGAAGGCTATCTTGATGAAGGAAATCTTGGTGCTGAAAACGGTTTAAAGATTTTTCCGATTGCAAAAAGTACGGAAGTTATGATGTTAAACCTGACGGACTGGCAGGCCTTTGCTGATGCGGAAGGCATAACGTTTGAGGATCTCTCCACTTGGGAGAGTCTTGCGGAAATCGCAGAAAAGTATTATGTGTATACCGATGCCATGACGCCGGATATACCGGATGACGGCAAGGCATTCTTTGGCCGGGATTCTATAGCAAATTATATGGTGGTCGGTGCAAAGCAGCTCGGTTTGGAATATTTTACTATTCAAAACGGTGAAGCAGCTATGCAGACGGATAAAGAAGTGATCAGACGGTTATGGGATTGCTATTATGTGCCCTATGTCAAGGGGTACTATTATCAGAGCGCCCGTTACAGAAGTGATGATGCCAAGATTGGCGCCATTATCGCAATGGTCTGCTCTACTACCGGTGCGGCATATTTTCCGGAGTCTGTGACATTGAATGATGAAACGATCTATCCCATCGAAGGGATTGTACTGCCTGTGCCTAATTTTGCAGGTACTGACCCCTATGTAGTACAGCAGGGTGCGGGAATGGTAGTTGTTAAATCGGATGAGAAAACGGAATATGCCTGCGCTGTGTTTTTGAAATGGTTTACTGAAAAAGAACGTAGTATTAAATTTTCAGTCGGTTCTGGTTATCTTCCGGTGAAGAAAGAAGCCAATGATTTTTCCGCTATTTCAGCCAGTTTTGAAGCAGAAGGAAATACGGCGGCTGACGCACTGTTTTATACGATGGAGGTGGCCGTATCTGAAATTGATAGCTATCAACTGTATACGGCAGATCCTTTTGCTAGGTCTGCAGAGGTAAGGGATTTCCTTGGTGCTTATATTCAGGACACCGCACAGGCGGCGCATGATGAGGCGTCTTTAAGAATTGCAGAAGGCGAAAGCCGGGAAGATGCTCTTGCGGAATATACTTCAGACGCAGCCTTTGAAGCTTGGTATGCGGGCTTTGTTTCGGGCTTAGAGGCAGCAGTCGGCAATTAATGCTGGGAGGAATTACAGATGGCAAAAGGTGTAAATGCACCCCTGAAAAAGGAGAGAAAAAAGTCCAGGCTGATCGTTCGGCTGATGATTCCCATGTTGTTGGTGGTAGTACTTCAGCTGGTTACTTTTTTTGCCATTATGGTCCTGGGAGGAGAATTCTCCTATGTAGAAAAGTATGCTTATAATATACTTATAGAAAAAACACAGAACCGTAAGAATTATATTGAAAGTGAATTACAGCAGAAAATGCCTTTGGTACAGGACACTGCAAGAAAGATCAATACGCAGATTTCCGACCTGCTTGAGGAGCAGGGGGTGTCAATTGCCGATCTGCAGACGGACAAGAAGCTGAACCGTCTTATTATGGAGTCCTCGGTAGACAATCTGGTCGGTTTACTGCGCAGCTGCAGGGCAAACGGTGTTTATCTGATTCTGGATACAGGGACCTTGTATCAGGGGGATGATGGCAGAGAGGCTAAAGCTGCACTGCA
Source organism: Lachnospiraceae bacterium (assembly GCA_022510705.1). GTDB lineage: Bacteria > Bacillota > Clostridia > Lachnospirales > Lachnospiraceae > Acetatifactor. Next base: position 4,459 of record JAFLSX010000015.1, on the reverse strand, counting down.
TTTGCGTGATCTCGATACAACGACGGATGCCGGATATGAAGATTTGCTTATGGAAATGGGTTTTTCTGCCATTTCACAAACATATGGCATTACGCTGGATTCCGGATGGTCACTTTATTTTGAGCCGGATCCGGAAAATGATGAGAACTTTGATTACTACTATACAACCATGCAGACCGCACAGAACAACAATAGGATGTCACTGATGAATCTTGGCTATTGGAGTGGGTTTTCAAAGCCATCCTCCGGTGCATCCCCGAGTATGAAATATACAGTACCGCTCATTACAGATGACGGAACGGTATATGGCGTTCTGGGTATCGAGCTGACGGAAAATGTTATTTTAGCGAAGATTCCCACCAGTGATTTTACCGGTGTAAACGCTTGTTATGTATTGGGGCGCCAAAAAGTAGGCAGAGAGTTTGATATCATTACACATTCAGGAGCTGTATTCAATCGCTTTGTGGGCAATACGGACAAGATACAGATTTCCGGTATTCTGAATGAAAAAGTCAGTTCTTTTTCACTGTCATCGGATTATGATCTGGCAGGCAGTATACAGTACATGAGTCTGTACAATCTGGAAAGCCCATATTATAACGAGCACTGGGCATTGATCTCCATAGCAGACCGAAAGAGCGTGCTCAGCCCGCTGACAAATTTGATCAATGTACTGATTATTTCGGCGGTGGTTTCGATAACTGTGAGTATAGCGGTTGTGATCTTGAGCTGTAGAGAGGTTGTAAAACCGATTGCCTCGGCAATTAAAACCATGAGTACCAATCAGGAATACGGTCAGATCATTCGTTTTGAGCCGTCCAATATCTATGAAATTGACAGGATGATGGATGAGATTACGCAGTTACAGATCAATGTACAGGATTTTTCCTCTCAAGTCTCTCAAATGATACGTATTGCCGATATAGGGCTGGGTACTTTTATGTATGACCATGCGGATGACCGTGTGTTTGTGGGGCAGGGCTTCCTCAAGTTATTACAGTTTAAGATGGACCAGGATGAGGATGTGATGATGAGCCGCCAGGAGTTTTTAGACAATATGATTTCTGCGGAAACCAGGCAGGCGGTCATTGAATGTCTGGCATGGACTCCTGATGAAATACAGACGAGCTATAACAAAGAATACAGTATTATCCAGGAAGACGGAAGTGTGACCTGGATGCGGCTCAATTTAGTACATACCAAAAAGAAGAGCATCGGTGTTTTACAGGATATTACCGGTGTCATGATGGAAAAGAAGAGAATTGAGTATGAGAGGGATTATGACAGCGCTACCGGACTGTTGAACCGCCGTGCCTATTACCAGCGTCTTGAGAAGCTCTTTTTGAATGAGGATGACCTAAAGATTACAGCATTCATTATGGTGGATTTGGACAATCTCAAGTATGTGAATGATACTTATGGGCATGATTTTGGAGATGACTACATAAGGACGGCTGCAACAACACTCAAGAAGTTCCTTAATTACGGAGGTATTGTCGCCAGACTTTCGGGAGATGAGTTCAGCATCTGCCTGCCGGGATTTTCTTCTAAAGAGGAGATTTGGAGGATCATTAATGAAGTACGGGAGAATCTGAGAGCGAGTTATTGCCTGCTTGCGGACGGCACACATTTCAAAATCCGCGCAAGCGGAGGTGTTTCTTGGTATCCTGATGATGCACAGACCCATGAGATGCTGATGAAATATGCGGATTTTGCAATGTATACGATCAAGCATTCCACCAAGGGGGCACTTGCGGAGTTTGACAGGAATGCCTATGACAGGGATGCTGTACTGATTACCGGTGTGGAGGAAGTGAATCGCATTATTGATGAGTGCGGTGTAAAGTATGCATTCCAGAGCATTATTTCCGCAAGGACAGGAGTTGTTTACGGCTATGAAGCTTTAATGCGGCCCCAGTCCTCAGTTTTTCAGTCTCCGTTAGAACTTTTGCGGGTTGCGAAAACCGGCGCAAAACTCAATGAAATCGAGTTATTGACTTGGACAAAAGCATTGGAGGATTTTCAGGTTCAGATTGACGCTGGACACATTGACAAAGGTGCCCGAATTTTCATCAATTCCATTGCAAACAGTGTGATGGATCCTGCAGATGCGGATTTCCTGGAGAATACATACCATCATCTTTTGGATAAGATCGTTTTGGAGATTTTGGAGACTGAGAATGTAAAAGAAGAATATAATATACGCAAGATGCGACGCATGAAAAAGTGGAATGCACTGATTGCGCTGGACGATTTCGGTACCGGTTACAACAGCGAATATGCCGTGATCACTCTGCAACCTAATATTATCAAAATTGACCGCTCCATCATCAGTGGCTGCGACAAGGATATAAGCCGGCGTACCATTATCAACAGCTTGGTCAAACTGGCGCGGACAAAAGGGATTCTGGTGCTGGCAGAAGGTGTGGAAACAGAAGAAGAGTTAAAAACTGTTATTTCATGTGATGTGGATTTGTTACAGGGATATTATTTCAGCCGTCCTTTATTTGAACCCCAGCCACTTGCACCGGAGGTTGTGGAGATGATAAGACAGCAGCATCAGTCAAATCCGGTCAGCAGTCCGATGTATTTCATCTAACCCTCAGGAAGTACACTAATAGATAGCATTTTTTGTAAATAGGAGGTTATGAATCATGGTAGATGTGAAAGGAAAATGGGCGCTCATAACAGGCGCGAGCAGGGGAATAGGATATCTGACCGCTCTTTTCATGGCGAAGCGTGGCTGTAATCTGGTTCTGCACAGTCGTAAGGCGGAGCATTGTGAAAAGGTATTAAGTGAGGTTCTGGCATTAGGGGTAGAGGCTTATATTGCCACCGCTGAACTTTCCGACCTTTCTGCAGTGGAAAAAATGCTGGCCTTTATAGATGCACAAGGGACAAAGATAGACATTGTATTTAACAATGCAGGTGTGCAGATTGCTTATAGAAACGAATTCCTCAAAACTCCCATGTCGGATTATGAGTTAAGTTTTAGGATTAATACAATGGCGCCTATGATGATCTGCTATCATTTTATTCCGCAGATGGCAGAGAGAGGATTTGGCAGAATTATAAATACCACAAGCGGAATCTCATTGGATCCTCAACAGGCAGGGTATTCGGCAAGCAAAGCAGCACTGGATAAGGTTACGATTGATTTAGGGTCTAAATATGAAGGAACGAATGTAATGATCAATCTTACGGATCCGGGGTGGTGCAGGACGGACCTTGGCGGCGAAAATGCTCCTAATGCGCCTGAAAGTGCAATACCGGGCGTTGTGGTAGGTGCCTTTGTGGATGATAAAAAATCGGGAAGATATTTTCCGGCCGGAAACTTTTACGGGCTTACGCTGGAAGAGGCTGTTGTGAAAGCAGAGAAAGAGCAATAGGTATAATTATTATAAAAACTCTTTATATAAAAAATCGGGTGTGAAGTTTTATTTCTTCACACCCGATAATTATTTTACTCGAAAATCTGCTTATACCTGAGGACCGGCAGATACTAAAGCCTTACCTGCATCGTTACCCTCATATTTTGCAAAGTTCTTAACGAATCTCTGTGCCAGATCCTTAGCCTTTGTCTCCCATTCGGAAGCATCAGCATAGGTATTGCGAGGATCCAGAATGTTGGTATCTACACCGGGCAGCTCCGTAGGAACCTCAAAGTTGAAGTGAGGAATCTTCTTGGTAGGTGCCTTCTCGATGTCACCGTTTAAGATAGCATCAATGATACCACGGGTATCCTTAATGGAAATTCTCTTTCCGGTTCCGTTCCAGCCGGTATTTACCAGATATGCCTTAGCACCGGTAGCTTCCATCTTCTTTACAAGCTCCTCAGCATACTTGGTAGGATGCAGCTCTAAGAATGCCTGACCGAAGCAAGCGGAGAAAGTAGGAGTAGGCTCGGTAATACCGCGCTCTGTACCGGCAAGCTTAGCAGTAAAGCCGGACAGGAAGTAGTACTGGGTCTGCTCGGGAGTCAGGATGGATACGGGAGGAAGTACACCGAATGCATCCGCAGAGAGGAAGATTACGTTCTTTGCAGCAGGGCCTGCAGAAACAGGCTGAACAATCTTCTCAATGTGGTTGATAGGATAGGATACACGGGTGTTCTCGGTTACGCTCTGATCGTTGAAATCAATCTTACCGTTAGCATCCAGAGTTACGTTCTCAAGCAGCGCATCACGCTTGATAGCCTTGTAGATATCGGGCTCGGATTCCTTGTCAAGGTTGATAACCTTAGCATAGCAGCCGCCCTCAAAGTTGAACACGCCTTCATCGTCCCAGCCGTGCTCGTCATCGCCGATGAGCAGACGCTTAGGATCGGTTGAGAGGGTGGTCTTACCGGTTCCGGAAAGTCCAAAGAAGATTGCAGTATTCTTACCGTCCATATCAGTGTTAGCAGAGCAGTGCATGGAAGCAATGCCCTTAAGAGGCAGATAGTAGTTCATCATGGAGA
>JAFLSX010000014.1 GCA_022510705.1 Lachnospiraceae bacterium | reverse complement strand
CCTCATGATAGGAAACGATCTTGCGTTCCTCCTTACTCATGATGCGGTCTTTCTTCTCCTTACCTACCAGCACCTGCTCTACAGCGTCAAACAGATCCTTCTGGCTGACATAGTCTCTGCTGTCCTTGACCGCATTGATGGCGGCCTCGTTGATCATATTGGCGAGATCGGCGCCCACCGCACCGCTGGTAGCCAGCGCAATGGCATCAAAATCCACCGTTTCATCCATCTTCACGTCTTTGGCATGTACCTTTAAAATCTCCACACGCCCCTTTAAATCCGGCTTATCCACAATAATACGACGGTCAAAGCGGCCGGGCCGCAGCAGTGCCTTATCCAGGATCTCAGGCCGGTTGGTAGCGCCCAGAATCAAAATACCCTTAGAAGTATCAAAGCCATCCATTTCGGAGAGCAGCTGGTTCAATGTCTGCTCGCGCTCCTCGTTGCCCCCGCCGTATTTGGAGTCACGGCTTCTGCCGATAGCATCAATTTCATCGATAAATATGATACAGGGAGCATTTTTGGTAGCTTCCTTAAACAGATCACGCACTCGGGAAGCGCCCACGCCCACATACAATTCAATAAAGTCCGAACCGGCTAAGGAGAAGAACGGCACGCCCGCTTCTCCCGCCACCGCCTTGGCAAGCAGGGTCTTGCCCGTACCGGGAGGTCCCACCAATAAAGCGCCCTTGGGCAGCTTTGCACCGATTTTGGAATACTTGCCGGGATTGTGCAGGAAATCCACTACTTCCTGCAGGGACTCCTTTGCCTCGTCCTCACCGGCCACATCCTTAAAGGTGATACCCGTTTCCTTCTGCACATAGACCTTGGCGTTGCTCTTGCCCACACCCATGGGACCGCCGCCCCTGTTCATCTTCCGGAATAGGAAACTGAGTAATACCCAGAACAGCACCAACGGTAATACATAATACAGCAGAATCTCCACGATAATACCGGAATTGTCAGGAATATAACCCCATACCTCCACGCCGGCATCACGCAGTCTTTCGGGCAGACTGTCGTCTTCCACCATAGCGGTATAATAAGTTGTTTTTGCAGCCGAAGTATAATAGGCCAGCAGCGGATTTATCTGATGTTCTTCCTCTGCCACCTTTTCAATGTATATTTTATCGGAGCCGTAATGTACGCTTTCCACTATGGTATTGGGCTGTCCCGGAACCCGTCCGGCTTCCACCCATTGCATAAACTCACTGTAGCTGATCGCTTTAGTATTACTGTTGCTTAAGGACCGCATGAATACACTGGTCAATACCAGCGTAATCAGCGCCGCCACCAGTAACAGCAGCAGATTGACCTTTCTGGGATTGGATCCGCTTCCGCTGCTTCCGCTCCCTCCATTGTTGCCGCCTCCCTGGCCACCACGGTTTCCGTTATAACCGTTTCCATTGTCAAATTCGTTGAGATTATTGTCACTCATTTAATTACTCTTTCCTTTTAAAATTGGTTCGCTGGTTAAATCCACACCCAGCCTCTTAAACGTTTTGATATCCACATCTGAGAGCATGACGGTGGTATGTACTTGACATCCCCGCAACTTAGGAAGCTGCTCCAAAGCTTTTCTTGCATTTTTATCATTCATGGCAGAGACAGAAAGTGCTATCAGCACCTCATCCGTATGCAGTCTGGGATTTTTTCCACCCAGATATTTGGTCTTTAATTCCTGGATCGGTTCTATTGCTTCCGGAGAGATCAAATGTAAATCATCCTCCACCCCACCCAGATATTTTAACGCATTTAACAGTAACGCTGCTGATGCGCCCAACAAATCCGTAGTTTTGGAAGTAATAATGGTACCATCCAACAGCTCTATGGCTGCAGCCGGCACCTGCAATTCCTCCGCCCGCTTCTTTGCCGCAACAGTCACGCTTCTGTCATCTGTAGAAATCTTGGCCTGCTTCATCAGAAGCTCGATCTTGTATACCTCGTTCTCTTTGGCCTTACCCTTAAGGACATCATTTAAGGTCGTATAATAACGGCGGATAATTTCCATGTGAGAGGCTTCCTTACATACCTCATTGTCTACAATACAAAATCCCGCCATGTTTACGCCCATATCTGTAGGGGACTTATAAATATTTTCTCCGTAAATACCTTCAAAAATAGCGTTCAGCACGGGAAAAATTTCAATGTCACGGTTGTAGTTCACCGTCGTTTCCCCATAGGCTTCCAAATGGAAAGGATCGATCATATTCACATCATTTAAATCGGCGGTTGCCGCCTCATAAGCTAAATTGATGGGATGCTTTAACGGCACATTCCAGATAGGAAAAGTTTCATACTTTGCATATCCTGCCTTGATACCTCTTTTGTTGTCATGATAGAGCTGGGATAAGCAGGTTGCCATCTTGCCGCTTCCCGGACCGGGTGCTGTCACTACAACCAGGGGACGTTGAGTTTCAATATATTCATTCCTGCCAAAACCATCCTCACTGACGATCAGCGGAATATTGGAAGGATACCCCTCTATAGTATAGTGAAGATATACCTTTACCTGCTTCTTCTCCAGCTTTTCCTTAAACTCCACCGCACGGGGCTGCCCTGCGTAGTGAGTCAGAACAACGCTGCCCACATAGAGTCCTCTGCTTGTAAATTCCTGCATCAGACGTTGTACGTCTTCATCATAGGTAATACCCAGATCACCTCGTATTTTATTCTTTTCAATATCCGCTGCATTTATTACAATGATAATTTCCGCTCTGTCAGAAAGCTTCATGAGCATGCGAAGCTTACTGTCCGGCTCAAAGCCCGGCAGAACTCGGGATGCATGATAATCATCAAACAGCTTTCCGCCAAATTCAAGATACAGCTTATCTCCGAATTTACCGATACGCTCCCTAATATGCTCCGACTGAAGCTTTAAATATTTTTCGTTGTCAAATCCTGCCTTCATATTGTATTTTATCCATTTTCCTTCTACAAATTTATGATGTAGTAATTCTATACCTGTATCGGCTTTTATTGTAACACAACCTTTGGGAATATGCTATAAAAAAGACATGAAGAAATATCAATTTTTTATAAAATAAACTTACAGAGAGCCAAAAGGAGTGTCGCATATTGACAACGGGAGCCTCGGGTGCTAAAATTCAGTTGTTAAGGCAAAGGTGCTATAACTGTGTTTATAGCGCCTTTTTTTATTTGTAAATTGATTTAACAATATTTTAAAGCCGAGGTGTTTATTATGCCAGTCAAGTATGTATTTGTAACGGGCGGTGTGGTTTCCGGACTGGGAAAAGGAATTACAGCCGCTTCTCTGGGACGTCTGTTAAAAGCGCGCGGTTACAAGGTAACCATGCAGAAATTTGACCCCTATATCAACATCGATCCCGGTACCATGAATCCCATTCAGCATGGGGAGGTTTTTGTGACCGATGACGGTACGGAAACGGATTTGGATCTGGGCCATTATGAGCGTTTCATTGATGAGAATCTGGACAAGCATTCCAATGTCACCACCGGCAAGGTATACTGGAGTGTTCTTCATAAAGAGCGCCGCGGAGATTACGGCGGCGGTACAGTTCAGGTGATTCCGCATATTACCAACGAGATCAAAAGCCGGTTTTACCGTAATTTTACAGACCAAGATACCTGTATTGCGATTATTGAAGTAGGGGGCACCGTAGGTGATATTGAAAGTCAACCCTTTTTAGAGTCTATCCGCCAATTCCAGCATGAAGTTGGCCATGATAATGCCATTTTAATTCATGTTACTTTGATTCCCTATCTCAACGCTTCCCAGGAACTCAAGACCAAGCCTACACAGGCCAGCGTCAAGGATCTGCAGGGTATGGGAATTCAGCCTGACATCATTGTGTGCAGAAGTGAACACCCTCTGGACCAAGGTATCAAGGATAAAATTGCCCTTTTCTGTAATGTACCGCACAATCATGTGCTGCAGAATCTGGATGTAAAGTATCTGTATGAAGCACCGCTGGCTATGGAGAAGGAACATCTGGCACAGGTCGCCTGCGAATGCCTGCATCTTAACTGTCCCGAACCGAATTTAGCTGACTGGGAAAAGATGGTTGAGGACTTAAAGAATCCTACCGACAACATCACTATTGCACTTGTAGGTAAATACGTGCAGCTGCACGATGCTTATATCAGTGTGGTTGAAGCCTTAAAACACGGCGGCATTTCCAATCATGCCACCGTAGATATCAAATGGATCGATTCAGAAACCGTTACTCCTGAAAATGCGGATGAATTTTTTGCTGACGTTCAGGGTATTCTGGTTCCCGGCGGTTTCGGTTCCCGGGGCATCGAGGGCATGATTACCGCCATAGGATACGCTCGAACTCATGGTATTCCTTTTCTGGGTCTCTGTTTGGGCATGCAGCTTACCATTGTAGAATATGCACGCAATGTGGTGGGTTATAAGGATGCTCACAGTATAGAAATGGATCCGAATACCACCCATCCGGTCATTGCGTTACTGCCGGACCAGAATGGTGTGGAAGATATCGGCGGCACTTTAAGGCTGGGCGCATATCCCTGTTTACTTGTTAAGGACTCCCTGGCTCACCGTCTGTACGGTACCGACCGGATTTCCGAGCGCCACAGACACCGCTACGAAGTCAATAACGATTATCGTGCATCTTTAACAGAACACGGGCTGTTGCTTTCCGGCACCTCTCCGGACAACCGTATTGTAGAGATGTGCGAGCTGCCGGAACATCCTTTCTTTATTGCAACTCAGGCACATCCGGAATTAAAATCCCGCCCAAACAGACCTCATCCACTGTTTAGAGGTCTTGTAGAGGCCGCCCTAAAACTTAAAAATATAATGACTCTTAAATGATTTCGAGCGTTATTTAAATTTGGATTTAATTTTCTATGTTATTAAATTCCTCTTTCCCCATTTTAAGCTTTTAAAAAGACTTTCTGATTGCAACCACCAGAAAGTCTTTTTACTTTGTTTTGCAAGTTCATTTTTAAATTCCTGCATAATTTGACAAATTTTGCAAGTTATCCTTCATGGTTAAAAAGTTGACATACATATCATAAGCATATAAGCCAACGTCATAAGCAGTCCGATACAGAATAAGAGCAACCCAAAGGACAGGCTTCTGCCAATAAGAGTGTTATTTTCCTTCGCCTGTTCCAAAAGCATTGCCAGTTTGTGTTCAAAGGAAATCTCTATGGGCCGTTTTCTCCGGAAAGTACGGTTCAATACTTGTTTCACCCAATCCAAAAAACCGCCTACAGCATGGGTCAACACATTCCCTTCCTCCAGTTCATGCGGCAGGGGAGAGTCCTTATAAACGCTCTTTCGCAGTCCCACCACCAGATAGTCCGGAAGTCTGTCTAAGAATCTGCATACGGTACTAAGCGCCAGCTCAAGTCCGTGCAGCAGAGGTCTGTAAACGCGGTCCTCCAAATCCCACTCCGGCCTCCAGATCTCCGCATATTTACCATCCTTCATGAGAAAACACCGCACAGGGAGAAGATAGATGAATGCTCCAATTAGCAGGGACAGCAAAGCGCCCCACAGACTCTCGAAATTAAATACACTCTCGTTTATGCCGGCTGCTACGCCGAGAATCGGAAGCAACAGTGCTGCGATGCTCAACAGGACAGCGCTCAAAGGTCTCATATAGCGTTTCTTTTCATCATAGGCCGTCTGTTTGTCCGCATCCACATTTTTTTCCCAGAACAATGATACATACAGCTTGGTCATATAGGCCGCCGTCAGACCGCCGCTGAAAATAAAAATCCACTCAGCCGCCTTTAGCCACAAGGCCGGCTGTTTCTCCTGTAAATGCACGATCCCTTCATGAAGAAGGCTCTTACTCACATAGGCATTAAAGAGCGGCACTCCCGCAATCCCTAATGCGCCCGCCAGAAAAATCGCATGCAGCAACGGTTTCTTTCTGCCAAAACCTCTGATTTCATTCAGATTCAACTGATGCAGATTCATAAAGACCACACCGGCCGCACAGAAAAGTACCAACTTGATCAGCGAATGATTGACCATATGCAGGATACCGCCGGATAAGGACATGATATAGCCTTCTTCCGCTACACTCTCACTTCCGCTAAAAAGTCCCGCCGTTCCCACTCCTGTAAAAATAAATCCTATCTGGGATACGGAGGAGCAGGCCAGCGTTCGTTTTAAATCCACGGAAAACAGGGCCAACACCGCACCCGTTACCATAGTTAAAATTCCCAGTCCAAAAATCAATAATCCAAAATTATAATTGCCAAAAAACACTCGAAGAGTTAACAACATGGTGCCGAAGACACCTGTCTTTGTCAGGACACCCGACAGCAGTGCGGAAGCGGGTGCCGGTGCTACCGGGTGAGCTTTTGGCAGCCAAATATGCAGCGGCACAGCGCCCGCTTTGGCACCAAATCCCACCAACATCAAGATTCCTGCCGCTAACACCCTGCCCCGTTGTATACCGGATTGGGCGGATGCGCCTCCCGATACTCCGAGAAGGCCTCCTCCGATTTCTCCCGCTGTGGATAGACTCCCTACTTCGTTAAAGAGCAACATCATTCCCATCAGAATGCATAAACCACCGATAACGGCAATTCCTAAATAGGTTTCCGCCGCGCGCAGAGACTCTTTTTTCTCATCCTGTGCTACCCACACATAAGAGGCCATGGACATAATCTCAAAAAAGACAAACATAGTAAAGAAGTCTGCCGATAAAAAGATTCCCACTGTTGCTCCCAGGGTTAAAAGCAGGAAAAAATAATACCTGTTTTTATTTTTATAATGCGCCATATATTCAAAAGAAAACAGCGTACTTATCACCCACATGAAAGCGGTGATCAGTGCATACAGCCCTCGAAATCCATCCACGGCAAAGCTCAGTTCCATACCGCAGACATGCTGCCAGTATACAATAACCGCTTTTCCCGCCTTTTGCCCTTCACCTCCAAAAATTTCCGCAAAACCTGACAAACCGGTAAGTCCCAGCCGATCCGCCAGACCGTTTGAAAACCACAGCCCCAGCACGATAAGCAGCTCAACCAAAACCGTAGCAGCTGCAAAAATGTTTCTGCATACATCCGCTTTTATCTCCACTGCTTTATCTTGTTTTTGTTCCTCTGAAGCCTTGCTTTTCCACGGCCTTCCAACAAACCAGGTAAGCACGGCTCCTGCAAAGGGCCAAAGCAGCGCCAATAGAATATAGTCTTTCACAATAGCCACCTCCTAGTATCTGCCCGCAGCAACTTCGCTTAAAAAGCCGGTGATCGTGGATGAATATAAGCCAAACACAATAATTACTATTACAAAAAATACCAGCGGAACCCACATGAGCGGTCCCGGATCCTTCGCATTTTCTATAGTCCCATAGTCAAAATCTTTTCCGGGAAAATACGCCCGTACAACTATCGTTAACATATAAATTGCCGTCAGCAGTGCAGAGAACAAAAGCGCTCCCACCCCTATATATGCCAGCAAATTCTCTCCGGAGATTGCAGCAGAGGCCAGATACCATTTACTGATAAATCCTGCCATACCCGGCACACCCATGAGCGCCAGCGCTGAACCCGTAAAGCAAGCAAAAACCAACGGCATCTTTTTTCCCAAACCGTCCATTTCATACACATAGTTTTTTCCCGTTTTGTGAATAACCGTTCCCACGCAGAAAAAGGAACATATTTTCATAAAAGCGTGGAACAACATATGGGTCAGGCCACCCATTAATCCGGCCGGCGTCATGAGACTGACGCCAAAGAGGATATAGGAAAGATTGCTGACAGTGGAGTAAGCCAGTCTTCTCTTTAAATGCGTTTCCTTCACCGCTCTGGAACAGCCATATACAATAGTTATGATCGTTAGCACCATAACCACATCCTGCGCCCAGGTTCCCTGCAAGAACTCCGTACCGTAGCTATAGTAGGTCAGTCGTATAATGGCAAAAGCTCCGGACTTTACTACTGCTACCGCATGCAAAAGGGCTGTTACCGGCGTAGGTGCCACGCCGGCCTGGGGCAGCCAGGAATTAAACGGCCAAAGCGTTGCCTTTACACCAAATCCACAGAAGGAAAATACATAAATCAACAGCAGCATATTAGTGCGGCTGCCTATTTTTTCCAGTTCCAGCACACCACCGTACACAAAATCCATGGAGCTGCCGTATATAATAACAAATATCAGACCAATAAAGGCAAAGGCCGCCCCTCCCAGGGAATAATACATATACTTCCTGCTGGCCAGTATAGCTTCCCGCGTCAGCGTCTGCATGACCAAGGGCACCGTTACCAACGTCAGCAGCTCATAGAAGAAATACATGGTCAGCAGATTACCGGCTAAGGCAATTCCCAGTGTCACCCCATAGGTCATGGTGTAGAAGAGGAAAAAACTTCTTTCCCGCGGTTCGTTTCTCATGTATTCAAAAGAATATAGCGTAGCAAATGGCCACAGCGCAGAAACCAGACCCGCAAACACCATGGACAGGCCGTCTATCTTAAGCTGTATCGCCAAATTTCCCGTAAAGTAAACCACCGTAAAAGGGTCCCCGGTTCCATTAAGCAGCAGATACCCTACCAGCAGAGAAGTCATGCAGACTATTACTTCCAGATATATCCGCATAAGGTTCCGCTTTTTCCATTTGAAAAAAAATATGGGAATGCTTCCTAAAATGGGCAGCAAAATTGCCGCAAGCATAAGAACTCCGCTCATCCGCCAACCACCTCCTTAAACAGGGTACCCACAATATTCATAATAAACTCTATGGCCGTATTCGGAAAGATTCCTCCGACAACAATTAAGACCGTAAGTACCAAAATCGGAATCAACATAAGTATGGGTGCTTCCTGTTTTTCCACGTTGTGCTCCGCCATTTCTGCTCCGGGCAGAAATCCGTGGATGGACAGGGGTAAAAGATATCCCGCTGTCAGAAGCGCGGAAATCATAAGCACTGCCGGCCCCAAAATATCAAACACCCACAGCCCGCTCCGTATACTTCCCATTCCCAGATACCACTTGCTGACAAAGCCCGCCAGGGGTGGTATCCCGATCAGGGAAAGGGACAAAAGCGTATAGCAGACCATGGTGACAGGCATCTGTCTGCCAATGCCGGAAAGCTCCTCCACTTTCGTCTTTCCGGTTTTGTATATAATAGCTCCCGCCACCAGAAACAATCCGCATTTCATAAGCGCATGCGCACCAATATGCAGAAATGCTCCGACAAAACTTGCAGGCTGTAACATTGCCAACCCAAACAGGATGTAGGATACCTGGCTGACCGTGGAATAAGCCAGCCGCTTTTTTAAAACCTTTTCCCGATAAGCCATCATAGAACCTAATAATACCGTGATCAGTAGTAATATCAGCCATACCTGCTGTACCCAGCTTCCCCGTATAAATTCGGCGCCAAACAGATAGTAAACCGTCCTGGCTATCCCCAGCACACCGCATTTTACAATCATACCCGACAGCACACCGGAAGCCGGAGCAGGTGCTACGGGATGCGCCGTTGGCAGCCATGCATGGAGCGGAAACATTCCCGCCTTTACCCCGAATCCCAGGATCATCAAAAAGGCCACAGCCAGAAGCAAGCCTTCCTTACCCTGTATCAGGCTAACATCCAGTACACCCCCGGCTGTAAAGGTCAGGGTATTGCCAAACCGGTTTAGCATAAATAAGCCAAACAAAACCAAATATGCGCCCGCCAGAGAGAAAAACAGATATTTCAGCCCGGCCATAATAGCCTCTTTTGTGCCGCTGTGGAGCACAAGCGGCAGCGTGAGCAGGCTCATCAGTTCATAAAATAAATAAAAAGTTATTAAATTTCCCGAAAAATCCAGCCCGGTCAACACGGCATAGCTTAACAGATAAAATCCGTAATAGTGCTTTTCATTCTGCTCATGGCTCATATAGGCAAAGGAATAAATGCCTGCCGCCGTCCAAACAATACCGGTCATAACAGCAAAGAAGCGGCTGATGCCATCTATTTTAAACAGTATGGGCAATCCCTTTGTCAGATTAAAGAGCGCGATCGCCCCACTATCCTTTGTCAAAGCCAGCGTAACGCCCACCGCAGCCACCGATATAAGCAGGGCTGCCGCAGTAAAAAAGCAAAGCATTTTTCTGTTTTTCCATTCCGGTCCAAGCAGCAGAAAGAGGCCTGTCAGCGCCGGTATCAGAATTGATATGAGTATCATGCAAACATCCCCAGTCCTTTCTCAATAAGATCCACCAAAAACTGAGACATACTTCCCAGATATAAATTCAGAACCACCAACAGTACGGCAGAGACAGCAAACAACTTCTGGGAGCTTAATGCGCGCCCTTCATAATCAGACTCCGTCGGTGTATAGATACGAATGACCGTCTTGATAAAATAGATAGCGTTTAAAATGGTACTGAGGGCCAGTACGATCATTGTCGGCAGCAGTTTTCCCTGATTCTGCACCGCAGCCTGCGCAAAGAGCAGCTTGCTGATAAATCCGGAAAGCAACGGCATTCCCACCATGGAAAGGGAGCCGGCGGCAAAAGCCACTCCGGCAATCTTATTGCGGTATGCCGCTCCCGTCAAATGTATAAACTGTACGTTGTTACCGGAAGCATCGGTCAGTCCCACACCCGCAATAAAGAGTAAAGCCTTGGTTGCCGCATGGGAGAAGATATGGAAAACAGCAGCCACCATACCGGCTTGGGTGCCCATCCCGATACCCATGTAAATATATCCAATCTGAGCCACCGAGGAAAACGCTATCATTCTTCGTATATTGTTCTCTTTAATAGCACTTAAGGAGCCGAATATCATCCCTGCCAATCCAAATACAAAGAGCACATTCACAATCTTGGTATCATGAAAAGTTTCAAAGCCGATCACGCGATAAATAATCTTTATCAGCAGAAAAATGTATCCTTTACTCACAAGTCCGGACAAAATTGCCGCACTTGATGCCGTGGAATAACCATAGGCATCCGGCACCCATGTATGGAAGGGAAACAGTGCGCTTTTAATGGCAAGGCCAACCGTCACCAAACCGATAGTGATAGTCAGGGGAATCGTATATTCACCGGAGGCATGGAGAACCGCCACTGCCTCCTGTATATTGCTCATCAACAGATGCCCGGTCAGGTCATAGAGTATGCACAACCCCATCAGAAGCAAACCGGATCCCAACAGACTCATGATCATGTAGCGAACCGCTGCTTCAATGGTACGACCCGTCTGTGTTATCATGATCAAACCGCAGGCCGATATGGTATTAATTTCTACAAATACATACGCCGTAAAGAGGTCGTTGGTATAAACCAGCGCTAACAGAGAGCAAAGCAATAAGTTAGTCAATATATAATAGTAATTCTGCTTTGATTCCTCTACCTCCATCTCCATATGTTCCCTGCCGCCCCAGAGGGACAGCAGTACGATCAAACAGAAGAATACCGCCATGCCCGCTTCCAGCACGCCCACCCGGATTTCATTGCCGAAAGGGGCAGGAAAATGCCCCATCCAAAATACATAGCTGGTCCCCGTTCTCCAAGTATACGCCAACGTCACTGCAGAGAGTATGGCTACTGTAATCACTACAATGCGGTTGATCACTCGGGCAGTTCTTCCGCTTAATATGGAGCTGACGGCCCCCGAAAATAAGGAAACGATGATAGAAATAAAGGGAAAATTCTGCACAAACGTCATTTACTTTCCCTCCTTTTTAAGCAGTGCGGAGATCTCATCCAAATCCAGGGTGTGATATCTGCGGTACAGCCGGATCGTCAGAGAGAGCATCAGTGCCGTAACGGAAACCGAAACCACAATGCCTGTCAGTACCAGACCGCTGGGCACCGGATTGATATAGGCCTCTACACTCTGTATGCCATCCACTACAATGGGCGCAGTCCTCCCTGCAATATAGCCTTTTTCCGCCAAAAAAAGATAGATTGCGCTGTCCATAATATTCAGGCCGATGATTTTTTTGATCAGATTTTTCTGTAACATCAGGTTCGTGAAGCCGATTCCAAACAAGATCATGGCTACCGCTTCCCCAAAATTTGCGAATAAATTGGCACCCATTTAAAAGCCCCCTTTCCTGAATATGGCATAGAAAGCATACATGGTACAGGCCACTACCAGTCCCACGCAGATGTTCAGGGGCAAGATCAGTCCGCTGCTCAAAATAGCCCCCGGAGTTCCTAAAGGAATACCGCTCTCTAAGCCGTTTGCTCCCGTGTAAAAAGAATAGCTTTTGGCCAGGCAGTAAAATGACAGAGCACAGAAACTTACAATTTTATAAGTTTTCTCCGTAAAGAACCGTTCCGTTTTGGCAAAACCGAACGCATTGAGGTAGAGGATCAGTCCCGCACCGATAATGGCGCCGCCCGAAAAACCGCCGCCCGGTGAAAGATGTCCGTTTAAAATAATGTAAATACCGAATATCATGATCATGGGTACCAAGATAAACGCCACTTTTTGTAAAATGGTATCGTTTTTGGGCTCGTAAACCCTGTCATTATCCTCTTTTTTCCCTTTATCTTTCCGCAGCAGCACCAACACCGTGATAGTTGCAACAAAAAGCACATGGGATTCTCCCAAAGTATCAAATGCGCGGTAATCCAGAATCATG
This sequence comes from Lachnospiraceae bacterium, assembly GCA_022510705.1. GTDB lineage: Bacteria > Bacillota > Clostridia > Lachnospirales > Lachnospiraceae > Acetatifactor. Next base: position 33,962 of record JAFLSX010000014.1, on the reverse strand, counting down.
CCCGTTACGATATTGACCGCACCCGTTTCCTGCATCCCCTTCTCTATGTAGCGGGCGGAAACCTCATTGTTGTCCGGATTGGCAGCGCTCCCTACCGGGGGCAGCCAAGATACCTCCAACAGCAGTAAAAAGATAAAGGATAGGCAAAAAACAAGGGCCAGCACACGGTACGCAGCTTTATAGAGCCGATATACACGATTGTGTTCCACATCATTAGCACGTTCCGTCAGCAATCGGCGCTCATGCTCCTGCCTGCTCAGAAGCTTAGGCGAAGATATATATTCTTTCTGGGGTCGCATCTCCATATTACCTGCATAAATATCCTTTTCCCCATCCAGCCATTGTAGAAATCGGGATTTTCTTTCCTTATTTTTCATCTTCCTCATCCTCCTGCCGTATCGCTTGAATCTTTTTCAGCGTTACAAAAAACAGAATGCTGGTAACTCCCGCGCCCACCGCAGCCTCGGTAATTGCCAGATCCGGCGATTCCAGGCAGATCCAGACCATGGACATCACCAGGGAAAAAGACATATAAATTAAGATAGAATTGAGCAGGTTTTTAGAAAGGCTCACCGAAACCGCACACACTATCAAAAATCCCAGAAGAATATACTCTATTATTATCATTCTGCTTCCTCCTCTGCAGATTTTCCTTCCACCCTGCAGTTCTCCTCCAAATTTTCATTGGTCGTAACCTCCAACCTGGAGATCAGATGGGAAGAAACCGGAGAAGCGCACCATAAAAATATTATGACCAGCGCAAATTTTAAAGTTGTAAAATTCAGACCGGAAAAGATCATCAATCCTACCAAGGAAAAGCTGATTCCCAGCGTATCACCCATCGCCGCCGCATGCATGCGGTTCAAAACATATTTATATCGAAAAACACCGAATAGCTGCACGCAAAAAATAACCATGCCTATAAACAGAAAGAAACTTCCTATGCCAAAACGAATCCACTCAAGCATCCTGCTTCTCCTCCCTCTTACTGCCGTCCTCCCGGCGGTTCTGCTTATTAGCCAGATAGACGCCGGTATACACCTTTGTCAGTACCACCACCGCCAGAAAGCTGATCATGGCATAGATCAGACATATGTCCGCCAGATAGCCCTCTCCCAAAAGCAGGGCAAAGACCGCTATCATTACCATGACCATGGTACCCATCATATTGACAGCCACCACCCTGTCCGCCACTTTAGGTCCCAATACGGCGCGCAGCAAGCAGGCAAATAGCAATACCGTCATGAAAACTAAAATACCGATATAAACAATATGGTATAAGTCCGCAAGCTCCATAGCCTAACTTGGACCTCCTTCCTCCAGCTTATGCAGTAGTCTGACAAAAACAGAGGATTCCATTCCCTCCGCCAAACGCTTGTCCAGACAATGCACCGTATATTCATCTCCCTCCAAAGAAACCGTGATGGTTCCCGGCGTCAAGGTAATGGAATTAGCCAATACCGCCCTGGTCATGGAAGACTTTAAATCAGTTTTGAACTTTATCAGTACCGGCTCATTATGAAAATGAGGGGACAAAATCATATGCATGACCGCTGCATTTGCTTTTATGATCTCCCATATCAGCACCAGCACATACTGCAGAATCCGCAGGCTTTTTTTGCATAGGAAAAGATCCTTTTGGATGCTGTAATTCATAAATTTGCAGAGAAACGCATACATGAGCGCCGCAATCACCAGTCCAAAAAGAACTATTTCGGGAGTGATATTTCCGTTGAAGATAATCCACATCAAAAACAGTACTATGTACATAAGTTCCTTATCCTTTCCCTATTTCTTTCCGTAAGAAAGCAGATACGGCCTAGGCCAGTATCTGCTCAATTTTCTCTGTCAGTTCCGCTGCGCTCATGGCTCCGATGTAAGTATTCTCTACCTCACCGTCCTTAAACATCAAAAAGGTGGGTATGCTTACTACACGGTACTTCTGTGCCAGTTCCATTTCTTCGTCTACATTGACTTTTCCGATTTTTATTCTGCCCTCATATTCTTCGGCCAGCTTCTCCACCACCGGCGCCATCATTTTACACGGTCCGCACCAGTCGGCATAAAAGTCTATCAGAACAGGCTGCTTGGAGGACAATACTTCCTCCGCAAAATTCTGTTTCGTAAATTTCAATTCCATTGTCGTATCCTCTCTTTCTCTTTTTCCGGTAGTATGCCCAGCTTTACGCCGTCCATACTATTATCTGTAAATGATATATTTGCAAATAGGATTCCCTATTGCAGAAAATTTTTCCTCATACTCCGTCATAATGTTGCCCGAAAGCATCTCATTTTCATGGTGCAGATCATAGGTCACTGCTTCCGCTTTCCATCCGGCCTCGGGCAGCTCATCCATGGCAAAATCAAAAAGCGCCCGATTATCCGTTTTAAATTCCAGCCGTCCCTCCGGCTTTAACACCTTATCGTATCTCTCCAGAAACTGCCTGGATGGAAGCCTTCGCTTGGCATGTCTGTCCTTCGGCCATGGATCTGAAAAATTCAAATAGATTCTGTCCACCTCGCCCTCTCCGAAAACCTCTGTCAACTCCTCCGCATCCATACGGATGAAACGCAGATTAGGAAGCTCCTCTTCTTCCATTTTCTGAATAGCACGCAGCAGCACGCTGGAATACTTTTCAATTCCGATATAATTGATATCCGGGTTTTCAGCCGCAAGTGTATGCAGGAATTTCCCCTTCCCCATACCGATTTCAATCCGTATCGCATTCCTGTTTTGAAACAGTTCCCGCCATCTTCCCCGCCATTTGTGAGGCTCCTGTACGACATAGCTGCTTTGCGCAATTCTCTCTCTGGAACCGGTGATATTTCTCAGACGCATTTTTCATCCCATGTTCTTCCATATTTTTATCTAATCAGTATAGCACAATTTCAAAAAAAATAAAGTACGGAAAAAGAAATACTTTGGTTTTTTCGTAAAAATAGTGTATGATAATTAAGTAGTATTTTCTGAAAGGTTGCGGTCCTACGTGTTTAAATTGTATTTCCGATTTCGACATATTTTTCTTACAATTTTAATACTAATCCTGATTCCCGCTCTGTGGCTGCAGGATGCCCTCACTATTCGCGCCCTGCCCATTCTCTCACAGGTGGAGGATCGACTGCTGATTCCCGTGGAAACCGACGAGATTCCCAACTGGCCCGCCGCCCCGCAGATAAGTGCACAGTCCGCCATTTTAATGGACGCTGACAGCGGCGCCATTCTCTATGAAAAGAATATCCATGAGCAGCTCTATCCTGCCAGCACTACCAAGCTTTTAACCTGTCTGATTGCCGTGGAAAACTGTTCTTTGGATGAAATGGTTACATTTTCCCATGATGCCATTTATGACACCCCCTGGGACAGTTCGCATATCGCATTGGATGTAGGAGAATCCATCACTCTGGAACAATGCCTAAATGCAGTTCTTATTGCTTCCGCCAACGAAGCGGCTTTCGGTCTTGCAGAGCATGTCTCCGGCACAAGCTGGAGGGACTTTGCGGACATGATGAATGAACGGGCGACAGAATTAGGCTGTGTGGATTCTCATTTTGTAAACCCCAATGGTCTGCCGGATGAAAACCACTATACTTCCGCATACGACCTGGCTATGATCGGACGGGCTTTCTTTGCCAATGAGCTGCTTTGCAAAATTTCCTCTACCCAAAAACTGGAACTTCCCGCTACAGCAACTCAGCCTGACAATATTGTGGCCTACTCCAAAAATCAGCTTTTTGCAGGTAAAACCTATGCCTATGAATATCTGGTCGGCAGCAAGACGGGCTATACCAACGCCGCAAGAAACATTTTAGTTTCCTGCGCGCAAAAGGACGGTATGAAATTGATCGCCGTAGTGATGGTAGAGGAATCTCCCACTCAGTTTGCGGATACCGTAGCGCTTTTTAACTATGGCTTTAATAATTTCGATCGGGTCAACATTTCGGAAACGGAAACAAAATACAATATAGACAATGCAGGCTTTTTCTACAGCAATAACGATATTTTCGGCAGCTCAAAACCCATACTTTCCCTGAATACCCGGGACTGTATCATCGTACCTAAGACCATCTCCTTTTCGGATGTGGAATCCACCATTTCCTACGATACGGGAAACGAAAAGGAAGCCGCATTGATCACCTATTCCTACCGGGGCCATTTTTTAGGTGCCGTATCCGTAGATTTTGCGGGGGAGAGCGAATCCTATTCTTTTGAAAGCGGCACTATGCAGTCCGGGGCGGAAAATGAGAATACCGATAGTACTCCGCGCCCGCGGATCATTTTTATCAATGTATTTAAAGTCATTCTCTGGCTTGTGGGGATTGCCGGCATATGCATTGCCCTTATCTTCATCCGGGCCTTTTTTGTCAACTACCACTTTTCCACAAACGAGAAAAACAATCGCCGCAGCTGGCTGAAACGCCGTCGCAAAAAGCGGCGGAGACGGCCGCGCCGCCCCAACCGCTTTCGGGATTTTGATTATTGAGATTTTGATATTTCTACATGATCGGTTCAAAGCGCAGGCGGATATCCGGCAGCTCCGTCAGGGTGTAGTAGTAGTTTTCCTGCCAGTCCTCACCCTGGGAAGGATCGTTCTCACCGGTTGCCGGAGGCGCAAAGATATGTAATTTCATACTGCAGGGGCCGCTTAACTTCTGCTCGAAGAATGCAGGCATGAAATCCACAAAAGTAACCCCCGGCGCTTTGTAGAACCATCTGCCGTTTATTTCTAACATCAGATTGGCTTCGGCCAGTGCGCCTTTAAAATTCGCTTCCGCAAATACGGGATTCCCTTCAAATTCCAGCTCCATGCACAGACCTTCCGCATCCTCGGCACCGCCCCAGCGCAGCGTAACGGGCAACTCCTTTTCACCCGCAGGCTCCATGCCCGGTTTGAAGAAATCGTCGTTAATAATATCCCTGTATGCTGCTAAAAGAGGCTGCTCAACACCCACGTCCGGATTGTTGGGGTCAGTAATCTCCAGTCCCAGTCTGCCATCGTCCCTGAACTGATAGAAAGTGAATCCGCTGAACCATCTTTCCGGATCCTCCTTTATCATTTGACAGAATTCCCGTACCATCTTCACCTGATCAAAAGGCCCTGTCACATCCCCGTCCGCATTCATTTCCGACATGAGCATGGGTTTCTTTTCCCCGCCGCACAACTCCTGATAGCGTTTAAAACTGCGCTTCGTCATCTCATAAACATAGGCGGAATCTTCTTTTTTGTGCTGACTGTTGTCCTTTTCCGCCACTTCATAGGGCCAGCCCCAATTAAGCGCCATATATTTATCCACGGACCAGATATCCGTCGTTCTTACCGCCTCGGCAAATTCTTCCTCCTTGGTGATCTTTTCCGAGTTTACATCTTCCACACCGCCGATACAGAGAATCGTCTTGACATTGGGCGCATATTCTTTCACAATCTTGTGAAATCTCACAAAGAAATCCGCTACTTCCTGGTAGGAAGCTCTCTTGTTAAAGGAGAACCAATCCCCCGTAGCCTCATGGTTTAAACGCAGCATCATCCTGCCAAAAGTACGCAAGTCCTTGGCAATGGCAATGATCTTTTCGTCATCCACATGGGGATCACAGGTCAGAGTCAGCACCACGTCCTGTCCGTGCCTTCTGACGTCCCGCATACAAGTAAAGGGTTCACCCTCCCTGCTGCCGCCTAAACCTCCCAGATAGGGAAAATAGTTGTCGTAGGGATAATCCCATGCAAAGGAAACCTCCTTATCCGCATAGGCATCCTGCGCCCGCGCAGGCCATGTTTCATCCATGGGATAATAGCAATACATCAGATTAACGCCCCGATGGGGTCTGTGCAGTTTCTGCAGAATATAATCCTGGTTTACATAAAATCCTCTTTCGCTGCCGTCGCCTAAGTCCACCGCGCATTTTGCCGGTGTCAGCCGTACTCCTGTCAGTTTTTTCACTTCTTCTTCCTCCTATTTTCTTCTTTTTCTTTTTTTGCGCTGTTCTCTGGCATGCTCCCTGCGTTCCTTGATGATCTCAAGATCCTCTTCTCCAATAAATTTCGTGGTCTTGACCGCATAGATTTCATTTCCCTCTGCCTTACGGATCCGGATTTTGCCCTTCATCAGACCATGCTCGTCACAATAGGCCACGCAGTAATAATGCTTGCCATTGGGAGTGAACCAGCGGATTCTCTTCTTTAAATTCTTATTGCAGATATAGCACTTACTGCTGAAAACCTCCTTATCCATGAGCATTGCCGCCTTGTCCGGAAACACTCTGGATATATATTTTGCATAGGTATCAAAAGTGACCTTGACCTCTTCCACCCTGCTTTTTGGCGGATTAAAAAGATCATAGGAAAGATAGGAGCAGACCTTCTGGGGAATCGCTGCCAAGACCTTTCCCGCATAGTAGGCATCACTGAATGCCCTATGAAAGGGGATATCTTTTTCCAGGTTCAAAAAATCCACTGCATATTCCAAGGCCCGCCTGCTTTTCCCATCTTCAAAGGCAATGCTGAAAAGTTTCTGGATATCCAAAAAAGGAATCGGTCCCCCGGTCAGAGGTTCCAAGCCGTAAAACTGCATGTTTTGCTGTAACTGAGTCAAGTCTAACGGTCCCCAGGTACAGAATCGGTAATCTTCACCGCACCATGTGAGAAAATCCTTAAACACCTCGGGAAAGGGCTTGCCCTGCTCCAGCTCCTGCATCTGTATGTGGATCAGCTTGCTGGTAATTTTATGCAGTTCATGATAGATCTGCGGTTTTACCAGCCGGCTGAACTCACCGATCATTGCTCTGCTTTCGTTTAAGCGAACCGCACCTATTTCAATGATTTCAAAATGGAGCCCTCTGTCCGCCTCTGCCTTTTTGCTGCTTTGATTCCATTCCAAGTCTAATACAATAAAGTTCATGCTGCTCCTCTGTTATCGGCATTCTGCCTTATTTATCAAAAAAGTGCGTTCTAAAAGGTGCTGCCGGTAAGCCGTTCTTCCCAAAAACATTCACCTCAGCATAATTCGTCCAGAGATACCTGGCCATGAGCGGTCTCTCCACCTGTTTTGCTTTCAGAAAGATCGAATTACCGCTTTCGGTAAACCCAGCCTTAGCCGGATAGAATATACCGTCCTCGCCGGCAATTTCAAATCCCAAAGGAGCTCCTTTCATCAAAAAACCGTTCTCCGTATAAAGAAAGAAAATTTCCATTCCGCCATCCCGGTACAGAAAATCCCGGTAGAGAGGGCCGAATGCATCCTCTGTTTTTACCCTGCCATATACCTGGCAGAGCGCCTGTAGCGCCAGCCTCTCTCCCACCGGCTTCTTATTGCGGGGATGGATTTCATGAAACTGTCCGCAGTCAATGATCACCGCCAGCCCCGTATTCTTTATATTCTCATAAGCCCGCATTTGGGCCTCTCTGATAACACACCAACTCTTGTTATCCTCCGTCCCCTCGTACTGATGCATGGGAAGCTGTACCAGTAAAAAGAAAAGTCCGTTATCCTGAAAATCTTCCCGCCATTGACGTATCATACGGGTTAAAAGCGCATAATAGCTATCCGGCTTATGTTCGTCGCTTTCCCCCTGATAGTACAGAAATCCTCGTAAGGTGAAAGGCGTAAGCTTCTTTAACATGGTCTCATAGAGTCCCGCCGGTCTGGTAAAGTTCGCACAGTTCATGGGGCCGGGATATCTGCAAGGTCCCACGATCTTTTGTACCTTATCAAAAGACTCTCTGGGATTTTTCGCATAAATTTCACCCGCTCGTCTTTCCCAATCTGTATGATATGCCACATACTCTTCATAATCCTTTATCTGTTCCGCCTCGGGCTTCTTTACCCATTCGGAATTTTCATATTCTTCTACATAGCTCTTGGTAGATTCCTGCTCCATGAGCGCTTCTCTGCTCATCCATGCGCTGGCGGAGGTACCTCCCCAGTTGCAGCCGATAATGCCTACCGTGACGTTAAGTTTCTTAGCCAGTCTGATCGCAAAGAAAACGCCCACCGCGGACCATTTGGCAGCTTCCGCTTCTCCAAACAGCTCCCAACGGGAATTTTTCTCCGCTTCCCACAAGGCTTCACACTCGTAGGCCACCTTGGGTGTATAGTAAAAGCGAACCCGTTTTAAAGCATCTGCCGTTTCCATATCATCGGATGGATCTCTTTGATCACTATCGGCATTCTGCAGTATCTCACGGCCTCCGTCCGCATTCTGCAGTTCCAATTCCATATTGGACTGCCCGCCGGCCAGCCATACCTCACCAATGGCGATATTGGTAAAACGCAGGGTATCTTTTCCGTCCGTAATTTCCATCACGGCACCCTCAGCAGCTTCAAACTCAGGTAAATATGCTATCCATTTTCCATTCCGGCAGACTGCTTCTGCCGTTTGGTCCAACAGGGAAACCCGAATCCTGCTGCCTGTTTGTGCTGTTCCGAATACCCGGATTGTTTTATTACGCTGTAATACCATATTGTCGCTGAACACCGCTGCCGTTCGTAGCATACCTACACCTTCCTTCTTCCCCTTATCTTATCACATTTCCTGCCCGCCGTATAGTTTTTTACATCACAGTTCTTGACAAAGTTTTCAAACGCTTCTACACTATAGGGGACGCAATTTGCAAACTTGGAAACCGGGAGAGCTTATGTATTCTGTTTTAATCGTGGATGACGAAGCGCATATACGAGATGCACTAAAATCTATAACGGACTGGAATGCTCTGGGATTCTCTATTTGCGGGGAGGCCTCTGATGGGGAAAACGCTCTGCAAATGATCCTTTCCCTACAGCCGGATTTGACTCTGATGGATATCCACATACCTGCAATGCAGGGACTTCAGGTTATAAAAGCAGCCAGAGAGCAGGGGTTTCAGGGCCGCTTTATTATCATAAGCAACTATTCGGATTTTAAATACGCGCAGGAAGCCATTCTTTACAATGTGGAAGCCTATTTCAGCAAACCCATTGATAAAGATGCGCTTTGCGAAACAGTTTGCAAGATAAAACAATCTTTGGACAATGAATACCGCAGCATCGACAATATAGAACTAATAAAGCGCCAGATACGTAATCTTATTCTGCGCGAACTGATCACCGGGGAATGTGACGCGTCTGTCAATTTATCCCCCGAAGATATGGCTGCATTAGAACTGAGCGCAGATACCTATCAGGTAGTCATATGTGAAAGCTTCAATCCGATCTCCGAAGACCCCACTTACAGCTTTGCGGATTTATTGAAGGTAACCAATCGGGAAGAACATACCTTCAACGATTTTGAGGAGGGCGGGAAGCATATTATTCTGTTAAAAGGCACCTATGCGCTCAACCGGTTCCGTGATTTTTTAAATCATTATCATGGAGCAACCCCCCCACAAAAGGGAAGTCCCATGGATACGCTGTTTTTGGCTTATGGATGCCCCGTGCAGACTTTGGAAGAGATTCCTCTCTCCTATGAGGACGCCTGCCGCCTTATGAACCGCCGTTTTTTCTGCAGGCAGAGCCAGCACACTTTAGGCTATGAAGCGCTTTCCTCTTTAGGAGGCGGTACGCGGCAGCTGACACCGGAGCTCCTCTCCGAATATACGGAGTATTTGGTGGGTTACTTGCAGACTTTTAACCGCAAGCACGTAGCCGATACCCTGCATAAGCTGGAGAAGTATCTCTACCATGTACAAAACAGTATTCTGGAGATAAAACTCTTTTTAGCGGATTTATATCTGTGCATCAAAGAGCGGATCCATTTAGTGTACAATACGGTGACAATTCCTTTTTCAACCAATTCCGAAGTGATTTCATTTATAACGCAAAGGCATTATCTGTATGAGATCACCCAATTTTTGTCGGAACAGTTTGAAATGATCATGAGCGCTACCGGCAATCCCAACCGCAACAGCGTACTGGATGATATTCTTTACTACATAGACCACAACTATCAGAATAATATAAAGCTGGAAAGTATTGCTCCCCTATTTGGTTATAACAGTGCTTATCTTGGGAAGATTTTTAACAAAACCGTGGGAGAAAGCTTCAATTCCTATGTGGACCATATGCGCATAGAACACTCTAAGAAACTGCTTTTACAAAATAAATATAAAGTCTACGAGATCGCAGAACGGGTAGGTTACCGCAATGTAGACTATTTTCACAAAAAATTCAGGAAGTACGTGGGGGAAAGCCCCGTGGAATTCCGCAAAAAAAATGGCGGGACGGTGGAAGTGTAAACTCCATGTCCCGCTCTTATTTTCGCGAAGGCATACGCCAAGCGAAAATGCAAACATTTCCATTTGGCGCCATCCGGTTTATTCTTTTTTACCGCCCGCCAGCTTCAGTGCACCGAAGAACGCGCCTGCTCCCAATGCTATTGCTCCCAATATCAAAAGAATGGTACTGACAATGCCGCTGTTTTGACTAGATCCGTCGGCTTCCGTGGATTGTGTCGCATCTTGCTGCTGCCCTGCACCCGAGGAATCCTGACCATCCTCTCCCAGGAAACTCTCATCCTCGGAAATCTCTGCGCTTACACTAAATTCCGCCGTCAGTCCGTTGGTGGTATAAGCAATGATCACTGCCTCCCCGTTTCCGTGCGCATAGATATTTACGGATACCGAACCGTTTGCATCCTCCATACCCTGATTGGATACGGATACAATAGAAGCATCTGAGGAAACAAAAGTTACTTTTCCGGCATCAGCAGGACTGATCTTTGCTGTAATCACTGCAGGTTCCCCACTGCTTATGCTCACGTTGCTCTCCGCAGCTTCTATAGCAGAAGCTTCCACGGCTTCCGGCATTTCAGCACCTTCATCAAACACCAGATTGCTGATGGTAAAGGTTACCTCCACCTTCTGGGGATTTGTCACCGTCGTGAAATTCAACACATGATTGCTTACCGATACTTCTTCAATCACAGAACCGTCCCAAGAGTTAATCGGGTCGTTGGTATCCAAAATACCGGACGCCTTAATAGCCGATTTAGGGCCGTCCATATGCACTGCCAATTCCACGCCGTCCACCTTGATGGAGTCATAGAAAATATCACAGGATACCAGAGGCGACTTCTGTGCTCTGCCCCGGGTGACGCTGTCATCCTTAATATAGATTGCCGTCAGGTCATTAAGCCCTGTAACGCCGGCATTCGTTGCTGCTGAAGAAAGATCCTGTGCACAGTCAAAGGAAAGGGTGTACTGTCCATCCTCACGAACGCTGATGGAATTTCCATACTCATTGCTAAAATAGTTGTGCGTACTGTCATTGAAGTATACGTTTAGCGCCAACAGAATCTCTTTACTGATCTCACTTTCCTCCACTGTAACAGGTACTACCTTCGTTAATCCGTCTGAGGCGGTAATGATGACATAGGCGCTGCCCTTACCCTGTGCCACCAATTTACCAATCTTGGAAACCGTTACCACCGAAGGGTCGGAGGAGCGGTAGGTCAGGAAAGCATCCGTATCTGCCGGCGCCATAGCCGCATTCAGATACAGGGATTCCCCTGCAGTCATGGTATAGCTATCCTGTTCCAAAGTAATGCCTGTGCAGGGGGTTGCCGTCACGGCCGCCCGCACTTCTACCGGAATCTCCAGCATGGCCTTCCCGCTCTGGGAATATGCTGTGATCACTGTATCACCAATTCCCGCCGCATGGATAAAGGCCCCCCAAGACGCTGTATTACCTGCATCCGGATTGACCGTTGCCACAGTTTCATCCGCACTTTTCCACAGTATCACATCATTATAGGCAAGCTTATCCACTCTGTCACTCAAATCAATGTACGATACCTCTCCCATATGCAGCAGATAGGTTCCGTCAAAGGTTCCTAAATCCGATATTTCCTTTATTGCAGGACTGCGTTCAATATCACTATAATCCTCTGCACCGGGAAGGAAGAGTCCCCGCATCATGGCAGAGATGATTTCAGGATATACCTGTGCATAGGTTTCTCTGTCGATCAAAGTAAAGCTGAAATCCGGCTCCATGCTGAGGTCATACCAACCCTGGTCCCAGTAGCAGGGCACCACGCCGGCCTGTCCACACATTCTGGTAACAATCTCCATATGGTATGCACGGTTCTCCGTGTTGTTTTTGTTGATAGCACCGTATTCACCAAGAATAACGGGAATCCCCTGAGAGGTAAAAGTATCTATCAGCCTTTGAAAATCTTGACTCAGTTCGGTTACTTTCTGGTCTGAAAAATCATTGGTCTTGGCATTTTCCAATAGGCCGAAATTCCAGTCATAATAGTGCACCGCTACAAACAGTCTGTTTTCCACTATATCCGTCGGCAATTTAAAGCCTGCGGCGGGATCGGTGGTATTGTAAATATTGGTGTAGCGTCCCGGCACCGACAGCCACCTATAGGCATTGTTGGATCCTGTAGCCCGCACCGTGTCTACAAAAATCTGATTAAAATCGCAGATAATTGCCGTATCTTCCGCAACCGCACTGCCACCTCCGGTGACCTCGTTCATGGATTCAAAAATGACATGTTCGTCATAGTCTTTGAATCGCTCTGCAATCTGCTCCCAGACTGCCGCATATTTTTCCTTAATAGGATCCAGATCTTCCGCCGCAATATGCAGCCAGCCGGCCTGCTCCGCACCGTCGTGATGTACATTAATAATGACGTACATATTCATATTGACGCAATAGTCCACAATATCCTGTACACGGCTCATCCACTGCTCATCAATCTGATAGTTATTCTCGTCATCAATCATAGTGCCCCAGGTAACGGGTACTCGCACCGTATTAAACCCAAGGTCGTGAAGAGCCTTCATCAGTCCCTGCGTAGTTTCCACATTCTGCCAAAGCGTTTCCGAAGGGGTAAAACCGGTATGTCCATCCATGGTATTTCCCAGATTCCAGCCATTTCCCATCTCCGCTACCATTTCATCTGCACTCAGTTCCCTAAAAGGCATCTGGCTGCTCACCGTCTGGGTATTTTCTGCCGCAAAAACCGGCAATACCGGCAGTCCGCTCAACAATAAAACCCCTGCAGCCAGGCCGGCAATCAGCTGCTTCCAATAATTTTTTCTCTTCATTCTTCCTCCTTCTCCTTCTCTTTTTCTTTCTCTATTACAGAGCCGGGCTCCCTCTCTATCTCTCTAAAAAAGTAAATAGCAAAGCCGCTGACAGTCAACATCAGACAGGCCGGCCCAATCAAAATAGCAAAGAAAATCGTGGTGGTGTTAAAAAGTCCGATAAACACCTCCACTGCCAATACCGCTGCCAAAAGCAAAGTTCTCAAAAAATAACGAGTTGCAATTCTGGCGGAATTTTTCAGTGTTTCTAACAGTGTATTCTCATAACGTGCACTCAAGGGAAATGCATATATAAATGACATTCCAAATACAAAAACAGCCACGATTCCCGCAATCAGAAACATGATGGGATTATCTTCTAACTTGTTAAAAAACTCAAAGTCCAGATAGATGGCATACAATGCCAATACCCCCAGCAGCCCTAACGGTATCCCCTGCTTCCAGTTCTCCTTAAAGGCCTTTATAAACTGCCTTCCAATATACCCTTCCGACTCGTCCACCATCTTTAAAGTCACGCTGTAGGCTGCTACCGTGGCCGCTCCTATGGTAACTATGGGAAGGGAAAACAAAATCCACAGAAAATTCAGTTTGATCATGTCCCAAAGCCGTGACATGAATTTATATAATCCACCGTCTACACTAAAAAACTTCATACAATCCCTCTGTACTTAGAAAGGGCTGCCAGCCCGGCAGCCCTCCCTTGTTATTTCATAATAAATATTCTGTTTGCTCTTATCTCAAAGGCTCCTGCAGTGCATTCTTGATATTTGCTTCTTGTATACACCATTCTATACACTGCTGGTAACCGTAGGACATTGCTCTGCCGCGCATCTCACTTACAATCTGCTCAAACTCTTCATCGCTCGTTGCATAAATAGCTCTCCAGCTATAGTCTTTTAAACAGGTAGCTACCTGTTGCCAGGTATTCTCCAGCTCAGGCTCCTTATCACTCTCTGAATAGGTAGTAGGTACATCTACAGCAAATTTTCCTCTTGCGTCCATATATTCCTGTGTGGTTAAGGAACCGGTGAAAGCGCGCCAATCTCTCTCAGCATCACAACGACCCTCAGGTACTTGCTCACTCAACCAATATGCACGGTCATAGGGTTCTCCTGATTCAGGGTTGATATCTGCAGCGGTCCAAGTAGTATTATTTACCTGGAAGGATCCATCATTAAATGTTGCTCCGCCCCACTCGTCAGGCATCAGAGTTTGTTTATCTTCTACCGCAATCTTACCAAACTCGGTTAAATAGGTTCTTCCTTCTTCATCATAATCCCAACAAACTCCTTTAGGGCCATAGTCCATGCTCAATCTGCCTTCCGGAGTACACAGCCAGTTGATAATCTCCATACACAGTTCAGGATACTGTGTCTTTGCACCAATTGACCATACACGGTTACCACCCAGCGGACTCAAACCCGCTACAATAGGGGATGCTTCATTCGGTGTCAAAGGGAGCATAATCTGATTTTCTGCAGAATGCTTCTCATTGTTAAACGTCAGGGAACCTGCATAGTTAAAGATGGAAAACAGAACATTACCGTTCTGTACTTTAGCACCCATCTCATCATATTTCTGTGTCATGGAATCAGGATCCAAAAGTCCTCTTCTATATAACTGGTTAAACCATGCCAGCATCTCCAGATAGGGACTGCCTTCAGAAAGCGCATCATAGAACTCGCCTGTTTCAACATTGTAGTGACCAAAGCCGAATTCATCATAGCCGTAGTAGGCAGTAGCCATAGCCTTTACATACATTACATAGTTACCGTCCCAATCGGGCCAAATGGACATTGCATATGTCTTATTTCCGTCATCGCCGGTAGGAGAAAGAGCCTGCATCTGCTCCAGTACGTCCATCAAATCATACAAATCGTTTACCTCGGGATGTCCCAGTTCTTCATACAGATCCCAGCGAATATCCCAAGTATAGAAGAATGCATCATGGCTATCAGAACTTCTTGCTACATTATGACCAAAGCCGTAAATAGCGCCGGTTCTGGATACCTCTCTGTTTTTCTCCAGAGCAGCCTGCATATGTTCCCATATATAGGGACCATATTCTTGAACTAAATTGTCATCTTCCCAATCATATAACAGGCCGGCTTCTACCGCCCTTATATAATCAGCGCCATCGTTACCCCATACCACGATATCACCCAGATCACCGGACTCCATACGGGTATCGTACACTCCGTCGCCATCAGGAACTATGTTGACCTTTACATTAAACTTTTGCTCTAAAATTGTTGCAAACCATCCCTGCATTTCGCCGGAGTAGTTTGCCAGCTGGCTGTAAACAGTCAAGGTTATAAGCTTGCCCTTACTGCTGCCACAGCCGGAGAGCAGACTGCCGGTCATAACCAGTACCAACAGCATTGCTACTGCCTTTTTCATCCTTTTCATTTTTTGTCCTCCTTTATATTAGTGGTTTGCCGTTAGCCCTTAACGGCACCCAGCATAATACCTTTCTCAAAATACCGTTGCATGAAAGGATATACCATCAGTATAGGTATGATAGATACCATGGAAATGGTATATTTAATAACTTTAGCATTCAATGCGCTCTGCATAACTGACTCCAGCGCCGCAGTACTTGCTCCAGGGCTCATAAGCGCTGCTAAATTGGTCGTTGTATTCAGATATAAATATAGGCGGTGCTGCAAGGTATAAAACTGCGGTGCATTCTGCATCAGGATCAGGGAATCTGTAAATGAATTCCAATGTCCCACCGCACCAAAAATAGCAATTGTAGCCAGAATCGGTTTACATAACGGCCATATGATCTTCCTAAAAATCGTCATATAGCCTGCCCCGTCCATGAAAGCGCTCTCCTCCAGCTCCCCGGGAATAGATTCAATATAGGTCTTTACCAGAATAATGTTGTATGGTGCCACAATACCGGGAATAATATAGGCCATAAAGTTGTTAGTCAGACCCAACATAGACATATTCAAGTACCAAGGAATAGTTCCGGCATTAAAATACATGGTAATGATCAAGAAACGGTACCAAAACTTTCTGTGCCACATCTGCTCTTTGGTTACAACATAGCCGATAAACGCAGAAGCCGCCACCATCAATGCAGTACCTAACAGGGTTCTGCTAATAGAAACCAAAAAAGCTTGCCCTATTTCGTTTGCCTTTATCAAATTGACATAATTATCAATATTGATTCCCCTGGGGACAAAGTTAATCATACCCCTGCTTACCAAATCATTTGCAGAAATGGTATTAATAAATAAATAATAGAAAGGGAACAGACAACATAAAGTAAACACAATAAAGAACGTGTAATTTACTATGTCGAAAATAATATCACCCGGTGTTAATTTATATTTTCTCTTATGGGTTTTATTGTATAGCTTCTCAGCTTTTGCTTCCAATTTTTCCTGCGCTGTCTTAGCCATCTTCACACCTCCTATACTATACTCTCACCGCGAACCAGCTTGGAAATACCGTTTGCGGCAAAGAGCAGAACGACGCTGACTACGGATTTTACCATGCCGACCATGGTGGAGAAGGATATGGAACCGCTAACCAGACCGCTTCTGTATACATAGAGATCCAATACTTCAATAGTATTAATATTGGCAGCATTATGGAATGCCAGATATTGGTCCATACCGTTGCTCAAGATACCTGCTATGGACATGAGCAGCAGTACCATGTAGGTGGAAATCAAACCGGGTACGGTAATATGCCACATCTTCTGAAATCTGCCTGCACCGTCCACAGTAGCTGCTTCATAGAGCTGCTGGTCGATACCGGATATGCCGGCAATGTAAATGATGGCACTCCAACCAATACCCTTCCACATACCCCAGCCCAACATCTTGAGCCACATATGGTCAGCACTCTGCAACATATTCACTCCCTTATCCCAAATACCGGCATTCATCATCATACTGCTGATAAAACCGTCGGATGCAAAGATTGCAAAAGCGATCGCATATACTAAAACCCAGCTTATAAAGTTAGGAATGGTAGTAAAAGTCTGGACAAAACGTCTTACCCAGGGTGTTTTAATCTCTGATAAGAAGATTGCAAAGGCCATGGCACACCAGCTGGTAGCAATGCCCAAGCCACTCATGGCAAGAGTATTACGAAGTACCCTGACAATATCAGAACGGGTCGCCGCATTCCGGAATACGGAAGTAAACCATCTAAAGCCCACAAAATTATCACTGGAGAGGGTTCCTCCCGAAGTATAGTCATAGAAAGCATATCTCCAACCGTACAGCGGCAGATAGGAAAACAGGAATATCAATAGCGCAAAAGGCAGGAACATCAGGAACAGCTTATACTGAGATTCCATTTCATACTTATCCTCTTTTTCTGTTTTGGGTAACAGGAGCTGTACTACCAAAGTTACTATTAGCAGCACTACAGCCACGATTATGAATATCAGATTATTTTTCAAAGGATAATTAGGTTCCACTTTATCCGGCTTTATAGTCTGCGCCACCTGAGAGTAAGCTAAATAGATGCCACCCAGACCCAAAAGCTCTGCAACAGCTCCGCCGATGCCGAACCAGTTACCAAATCTTTTCAATTTATTATTGCCAAGGGACATGCAGCCCATCGCCGCAACACCCACAACACCAAGGCATGTAATCATGCTGGAAACAAACAAAATCACAAAAGAAGACTGCTGTACCCAGTTCATTGAAAAGGCACGGGTACACTGCTCAACCAGTCCGGAATAAGAAATACCGGCAGTGAACAGAGACATATTCTTGCTTATGTAACCGCAAATCTTCGCCGGATTAAAAGCCGGGAAGAATATCAGAAACACTGAAAGCAGCGCTGCTATCCTTGCCACATAATAGAGATAACCGGCAATCTTTTCCTTTCCCGTCTTATTCTCTTTCATATTAACCTCCATTGCCACGACTACTTTCGGAGCAGTCAGCCTTTCCGCTATCCAAACGCGGTGGTCGACGGGCTCTGCGCAGCTTAAAGCCCGTGAGCGGACAATAATTCCCCACTTTTGACTCCTATCATAGATTATACAAGAAACAACAGGGAGAAAGATACCGCAAATACTTGATAAAAAATACAGTAATTTTTTCGCTATAAATACAGTCAAAAAAAGAGGATGTCCGGCCTAAGCCGAAACATCCTCTCCATATTTTCAGAAAGTCCGATAATTACTTATTGCCTTTCTTCTTCTTTGCCACTACAACACCTGCTGCGCCGCCTGCAACAACAACTACTGCTGCTACAATACCTACGATCAGACCGGTATTGCTGCCGGATTCAGTAGTTTCTGCGGGAGCTGCGCTCTCTGCGGGAGCTGTATTCTCTGCGGGAGCTTCCTCTGCAGGAGCTGCATCATATGCAAAACCGCTTATAGTAAAGGTAATCTCCAGGCTCGTGGTCGGTGCGGGATAATAGGAAATCTCCTTAATATCATTATTCCAGATGTTCTGGATCATAATATTGACATAATCCTTATCATCCGGGCTCTGATATCCAACATCAACGGTGTGCTTGGTGCTGCCGTCAATCTTCAGCTGTACATCGGTAACGGTAACAGCATCAGACAACGGAATATCCGTATCAACATAAATCAAGTTAAAGCAGTCCTTACCTTCCGCTGCAAAATCATCAACAAAAACCGTACCGAAGTCCGTAATGGATACGGTATAGGTGCCGTTTCCTGCAATCACTGCATCGGTAACAACACCGAATGTTTCGCCGGAATCATTATTCTTTACAAACTGTCCCCAGTTATCGGAACCGATACCATTATCGGAATTCCATCCATCACGGTAAGTCCAGTGAGGGGTCTGCAGACCCAGATATGCATGATAGGTACCATTAGGATCAAAGTCACCGGCAGCAGATCCGGTCTCTTCCTCTGCCGCACCGCCTACATAAATGGTAGGAGTGATTTCAAAACTAATGCTGGAGAAACCTGCGGGAGACTCAGCAATATACTTGGTACCCCACTCGTTATAACCGCCTGCGATACGAATGCACTGCTCACCTGCATAAGGGCCGGTGCCCTCTGCCCAGAATGCATCACCTGCAGCCAAGTCCACATCTGCTTCTTCACCATCCAGGTATACCTTAATATCAAAGGTAGACTGAGCAGAAATCGCGCTGGAATCATCTACGATCATACAGGGAGCTACGAACCAGGTATAAACTACCGGAGAAGGGAACTCCAGAGTCAGTGTGGTGGTCTCGCCACTCTTTAATTCGCCATTGGTTGCTACAACATCACCCACATTGTCAGCGCCTTCACCGTAATACTGGAAGCCCCAGTCGTTTTCTGCTTCTGCGTCAGCGCCGATTGCGATGAACATGTCAAATTCTTCGCCTTCAGCGGCAGCGGTCAAGCTCAGCGTAGCAAACGTCATCGTGAACGCGAGCAGAGAAGCAAAGAACCGCTTCATTGTCTTTTTCATAGTATCATCCTCCTAAAATATTTTAGACCGGGATATCTTCATTTGGGCATAAAGATACCTTGCCTATTTTTACAAAGTAAAGTTTAACGAATGCACGGCAAGAAAAAAACCGTCCTTTTTTTACATATTATACGAGAAAAATTGTATATCCGTATGTTTCACGGTTAATCTGCAGCTACCCTACAGCAAAAAGGAACCGATTACAGCGCTGTAATCGATTCCTTTTGTATTTATTCTTATATTTTTTCTTATTAAATTTATGCCTCGCATTCCACTTTTAAGTGTCCAGAAGCGCCGGTCAGCACCGTATCCTTCCCCTCGGATACAGCCTGCGTACTCTCCAGTCCCTTGGCGGCGGTATTTACCAGGCGAACACTGAAAGCTTTTTCCGCATCCACATCCACCGTAATAGTCCTACCCTGCTTTAAAGCAGTTACCTTTACCTCTTCAGACTGATCCATACCATATACTACTGCGGATACAGGCTCATTCTCGGGCAGTTCATAGATGCGCAGCTCTACACCGTCACCGTAATCATAGTCCGGCTTATCATCATGAGCGCCCAACGCTACGATGGAGCCCGGTTTTACCATCAAAGGCACGCTTAAGTAACCGTGCTTCTCCTGTATCCAGCGACCGCCTTCCTTTACCTCGCCGGTAAAGAAATCGGTCCATCTGCCGGCCGGCAGATAGTAGTCCGCTATGCCATCTTCATTAAAGATGGGAGCCACCAACAAATTATCACCCAGCATATACTGCCGGTCCACATAGTGACAGGTTCTGTCATTTGTAAACTCAAGTACCATACTCCTCATGGTGGGTACACCGGTACGGTTAGCCTGAACGGCTGTTTTATACAGATAAGGCATCAGTTTGGCTTTCAGTCTGGTAAAGAATCTGACTACATCCACTGCTTCTTCATCATAGGCCCAAGGCACTCTGTAAGATGTGCTGCCGTGCAGACGGCTGTGGGAAGAAAGCAGACCGAATGCCACCCATCTCTTATATACATCGGGTGTGGAAGTGCTTTCAAACCCTCCGATATCGTGTGCCCAGAAACCGAAGCCGGACATTAACAAGGACAGGCCGCCCCTTAAGCTCTCCTCCATGGACTCATAGTCAGACCAGCAGTCACCACCCCAGTGAACGGGGAACTTCTGTCCGCCTGCGGTTGCGGAGCGGGCAAAGAGCACCGCCTCTCCTTTACCGCGTTTCTTCTCCAATATCTCATAAACTACCTTATTGTACAGATATGTATAGTAATTGTGCATCTTCTTAGGATCGGAACCGTCAAAATAAACCACGTCCTCAGTAGGAATTCTCTCACCGAAGTCGGTCTTGAAGCAGTCCACACCCATATCCAAAAGCTCTGCCAGCCTACCCTGGAACCACTCACAGGCCGCAGGATTGGTAAAGTCTACCAATGCCATACCCGGCTGCCACATATCCCACTGCCATACATCTCCGTTGGTCCGCTTTACAAAGTAGCCCTTCTCCATGCCTTCTTTAAAGGCGCTGCTCTCCTGTCCGATGTAAGAGTTGATCCAAACGCAGATATTTAAGCCCTTGTCCTTAATACGCTTTAACATACCCGCCGGATCAGGGAATACTCTGGAATCCCATGTGAAGTCCGTCCAGTGAAACTCCTTCATCCAGAAACAGTCAAAATGGAAAGTTCTTAAAGGAATACCTCTCTCCAGCATACCGTTTACAAAGCTCATAACCGTCTCTTCATCATAGTTTGTGGTGAAAGAGGTAGAGAGCCACAGACCGAAAGTCCAAGGCGCCGGTAATGCAGGCTTGCCGGTCAGATCCGTATATCTGCCCAGCACTTCTTTCATGGTAGGACCGTTGAACAGATAGTAATCCAGATACCCGCCCTCAACAGCAAAGGCAGTCTTGGTCACCTGCTCGGTTGCCACTTCAAATTCCACTTTTTCCGGGTGGTTTACGAATACACCGTAGCCTTTATTACTGATATAAAAAGGAATGTTCTTATAGGACTGATAAGTGCTGGTTCCGCCGTCCTCGTTCCAGATAGCCACACTCTGGCCGTTCTTCACAAAAGCGGTAAAGCGCTCACCCATACCGTAGATCAGCTCGCCCACGCCCATGGAAAGCTGCTGGCGCATATAGGTTTCCGTCACATCTCCCTTGTCGTAGTAGTCACCCTTCCAATCCGTCTTCATGCAGGCCAGATCCTTAGCCGCGGAACGGGTGATCGTCTCGCCGTTTCTCTTATAGGTCATGGACCAGTATTTCTTTTCAATCTCCAAAGTCAGAGTACCGCTTGCTATGGTGAGTTTGTCCTCATCACTACTTACGCTTAACGGCAATTCCTCCTTTTGATACAGTTCAAATTCGGGACTTTTCTGTAATACGCCCATATGATGCCAGGTCTGTACCCGCAGCACTTCAGGTGCAGGAGAAGTAATGACCATAGTTAGATTGATGCCGCCCAAGGTTGCGCCTCTCGATGTGATTCTCGATGTGGGCAGGCACAATGTTACTTTGTTCTCTTCTACCTTTTCAAAATAAACCTCCTGCGGGCTAAAACATCCGCAGCCTTCTTTTTGCAGCCAACAGCCATTTCCAAATAACATATTCTTCTCCTCCGGATTGGTTTTACTTTGCCATTAATTATAAAAAAAGGGTTATAAAAAAAATACCGCTTTTTTTCTATCTCAATTACTGAATTATTTTCATTAATATGCCCTGCCCCAGTAGACCATTTTTTTAGCGGGTTTACCGCAGCAGACGCAAGTATCCGCCAGCTGCTCCTGTTCAAAGGGCATACATCTACTGGTAACGCTGAGTTTCTCTTTGACAGCATCCTCGCAGGCCTGCTCGCCGCACCACATGGCCTTTACAAAACCGGTCTTTTCAGTAAAGAGCTTCTCAAACTCTTCATAATTACGGGCAACATAGGTGTGCTCATCTCTGTGGCTCCTTGCTCTCTCCAGCATATCGTGATGGATGGTCTCCAAAAGCTCTGCTGCCTTTGTCTCCACTTCATCCAGTGCCACTTCCAGCTTCTCGCCGTTGTCCCTTCTGCACAGTACGCATTTCCCGGCTTCGATATCCTTGGGGCCGATTTCCAAACGGAGCGGGAAGCCTCTCATTTCAGCCTCCGCAAATTTAAAGCCCGGGCTCTTGTCCGTATCGTCCACCTTTACGCGAAAGTTCTTCTCCAGCCGCTGCTTCAGTTCATATGCCTTATCCAGTACCCCTTCCTTCTTCTGCTGAATGGGAATGATGGCAATCTGAACAGGGGCTACTTTGGGAGGCAGCACCAGTCCGGAATCATCTCCATGCACCATGATGATGGCGCCGATCATACGGGTCGTCATACCCCAGGAAGTCTGATGCGCATATTTTAAGGTGTTGTCCTTATCCGTAAACTGAATGCCAAAAGCTTTTGCAAAGCCGTCGCCAAAGTTGTGGCTGGTACCGGACTGCAGTGCTTTTCCGTCGTGCATCAAGGACTCGATGGTATAGGTTGCTATGGCACCTGCAAACTTCTCCTTGTCGGTCTTGCGGCCTTTGATAACGGGAATTGCCAGCACTTCCTCACAGAAGTCCGCATAGACATTTAACATCTGAATGGTTCTCTCCTCAGCTTCTTCGGCGGTAGCATGAACGGTATGTCCCTCCTGCCACAAAAACTCTCTGGAGCGCAGGAACGGTCTGGTCTCCTTTTCCCAGCGTACCACGGAGCACCACTGGTTATATACCTTAGGCAGATCCCGATAGGACTGTACATCATTCTTATAGAAATCACAGAATAACGTCTCGGAAGTGGGCCTTACACAGAGTCTCTCCTGCAGGGGCTGCAGACCGCCGTGAGTCACCCAGGCCACCTCCGGCGCAAACCCCTCCACATGGTCCTTCTCCTTCTCTAACAGACTTTCGGGAATAAACATGGGCAGGTAAACATTCTGTACCCCCGTAGCCTTAAATCTTTCATCCAACTGCTTCTGCAGCAATTCCCAGATGGCATAGCCCGCAGGTTTGATCACCATGCACCCCTTGACGCTGGTGTAGTCTATCAGCTCCGCCTTTTTCACCACGTCCGTGTACCACTGCGCAAAGTCCTCATCCATGGAGGTGATTGCTTCTACTAATTTCTTCTCTGCCATTTTCTTTTCCTCACTTTCCCAGAAATAAAAAACACCGGCTCCGTCCCCAAAGGGACCGGAAAACCGGCGGTACCACCCTAATTAATGCCCTCAGCTTTAAATGCTGCTGCATTCTCCTCTTTTACCGATAACGCCGGTGCTGCGCCGTGCTTTTCCGGTCATTGCCGGCTCACACAGGACTCGGAGGCAGGTTCGGGCGCTTCCCATAAGAGTCTTCCACCAAATGACCCTCTCTCTGAAATCTTCGGCAGCCTTACTAATCCTCGTCATAGCCATAATTGCTTATATTACCAAAAATATGGTATGTAGTGATTGTATGGCACAGGTTCTTTTTTGTCAAGGCAAAAATCCCATGCATCCACCTTCCAATACTCCCGGCAGATCCTCCAACGAAGCTATACAGGCGTACAACTTCCCTTTTAAATCTTCATCAGGCTCGGTCTGATCCGGCACCATCACTACCTGCAGTCCGGCCGCATGGGCGGAATTCACACCGTTAGGAGAATCTTCTACCGCAATACAGTCTTCCGGCTGCTCCCCCAGCTGCTCACAGGCATAAAGATATACATCCGGTGCGGGTTTTCCCCGTTCTACCTGGGCCGCACTCACAATCATATCAAAATATTCGTATATACCGGTTTCCCGCAAATGCTTGGCCGCTCTGTCCACGGGAGTTGCGGTAGCCAGTGCCACACGGTAATGATTCTGCTTTAACCATGTCAGGGCTTCCTTTGCTCCCGGCTTTAATTCAAGCCCCACTTCATCCAGATACTCCTTCATAAGCTGCCGTCGCTTATCCCGCACAGCCAAATAGTCAAACCCCTCTCCGAACCACGTCTGCAGAAGGGGCGCAGCAAAAGGCTTACCCAAGCTTCTTAATTCCAGTGCCTGTTTCTCGCTCATGTCAAAGCCGAAAGCTTCGGCCGCTTTCCGCCAGAATACCTTAAAATATTTTTCCGTATCTATCAACGTTCCGTCCAGATCAAAAATCACTGTCTTTATCATGCCATCCTCCCGATGTGTTGTACAATATTACAAATTTCCTCTCAAACTTTCTATCCTGAAAACAAATATCAATATCAGTTTACCACAAAAAACTTTTTGGGAACAGTCTGCATAATTTTTCCTTTTTCAGAACACGCTATATTAGAAAGCCAAAAATGCCGTCAGTTTATGCCGGCCAAGAAAAGGAGATTCTTATGCCAGTAGATTTTAAGAGCAGTGAAACCAAGGAGAATCTGATGAGAGCCTTTGCAGGAGAGAGCCAGGCCAGAAATCGCTATAATTTTGCCGCCGGTCAGGCCCGCAGTCAGAAACTGCACGTTATCGACGCGGTATTTACTTTTACCGCAGAACAGGAAAGAGAACATGCGGAGGTCTTTTATAACCTGTTAAAGGAATTAAGCGGAGAGAATATCCACATCGACGGTTCCTATCCCGTGGATCTCAGCGAAAACGTAGCACAGCTTTTACGTTTTGCTCAGCACAATGAGTACGAGGAGCACGACGACGTCTATAAACGATTTGGGGAAAAGGCCAGGGAAGAAGGCTTTCCGGAGGCAGCCGCTTCTTTTGAGCTCATTGCTAATATTGAAAAACTCCATGGTGACCGTTTCGGTATGTTTGCGGATTTGCTGGAACAGGGTAAACTTTTTGTTTCCGATGTAGAAGTTGCTTGGATGTGTTTAAACTGTGGCCATATTTATTGGGGTGCTTCCGCACCCGAACTCTGTCCCGTCTGCAAGCATAACCAAGGCTACTTTATCCGCCTGGAATTGGCTCCCTATACGGGTGTGGAACTGGCACCGAAATAACCTGCCGGGCAAAGCACACTTTGCCATTCTACGAATAAAATATGCCCTCCCTCACAAACAATAAAAGTTGTCTGCGAGAGAGGGCATATATGTTTTATTTTCTTACTCCGTTTCGGTTTCTTCTGCTGTACCGTCAGAAGCCGTATTATCCTCAATGGCCGGTTCGGGCGTTTTTAAGTAAACCAACCGTCCCTTAGGATCGGAAATCTCATACTTCTCCTCAAGTTCCAGCATATACTGACTCATGGTCTCACTCAACAGTGTCCCGGAAATCTTTGCCTGCCATTGGGGAAGTCCCTGCCCAACATAGTAGAGCACATAGGTCACACCCTGTTCGGTTATGGTCACTGTATCTCCCGCTTTACGAGCTTCGTCAAATACCCAGTTATTCAAAGTTTCACCCAAGGCGTTTTGATTCAAATTTGTATAAAGACCGCCGCTGTTGCTGCTGTAGGTATCCTGACTGTATTTCGGAACCAGACTTGCAAAAGCCTCCTCGGTTGCACCGGCCGCTTCCCACTCTGCCAGAATAGCTTCGCCGTTATCGCTTATGGTCATGATGGCACGGATATTAGCCGTTATCAGAGACTCGTCCAGATACCTTCTCTCAAACATCAGTACATAATATCTATGATTGTTGGCATCTTCGATGACAGTTGTATCCCCTTCTTCTCTGGCGTCATCAAACAGCCAATCCCTATAGTAGGTGGGAACTCCTGTCCGCAGGCTTCCTACGGTTTCTGTTCCCTCTTCTTCAATAACCAAAAGCACTTCATCAGCCTGCTCTTTAGCCGCATCCATAGCCTCTTTAATTTCCTCTTCCGTAGGCTCTGCGGTAACCTCATTTCCGTCCTCATCCGTAGTAATTTCTGCTTCCGGAATCTCTGCATCTATCTGGATCAAAAGATAATCCACGCTGTCATAATCTTCTGTATGTTCCCCATAATATGCCCGGATTTCCGCATCACTTGCTGCCTTGGAATCTGCTACTGTGCTGTAATAAGCGGAGGCAATATAGCCTTCCATTACAAAAGGCTTGATATTGGAGGCCGTTGCATACTGTCCGTAGGCTGCCCTGTAGAACTTTCCGAGGGTCATGCCCGCTTCTGCAGCCATTTCCTTATTATCCGCTGCAAATACCGCATACTCAGCGGAAGCATCATAGGTAAAACCGGCAGCTTCTGCCTCATCCAACAGTGCCTTATTCTGTATTATGGCATTCACGGCCAACTGGTCAAAATAATCTTTCCAGCTCATGGTGTCACTGTATGCCTGAGATTCAAAAGATCCGTTGATATTCAAACCCAGATAGGATAAATAGTCACCGTAAGTATCCAAATAATCATTGCTTGTCAGCGCATAATAGTAATCAAACTCCAATTCGCTGATCTTATGACCGCCCACTGTGATATAGGTAGAACGTGCTGCGACAAATTTTCTTATCGGGGAATAAACAAGCGCGCCAACAATGAGCACCAGCACTACAATACCGATAATACGGCTAATCTGCTTTTCTTTTTTCGCCCTTGCCTCTTCTTCTTTTCTCCGCTGCACCTTTCTATCGTATTTGGTCACAATTTTCTGTGTTTCTTCTTTTTGGGGTGTTGCTTTTTCTGACATGGGAGTATCTCCTTCCTTTTCCTTGCCACGTGCAGGGCCTTCTCCCGCCGCATGCCCTACCATTATAATCCATCTCGTCCAGAAAAGGTAGTACTTTCATACAAATTTAAAAAAATTTTATTTAGCCATATGCCTTATTCCGGATTATTCATGCGCCCCATAAAGAGGATAATTCCTGTTTCCGTATCCTGAATCACATAGATAAAAGGTCTGTCCGCCACGAATTCTTTGGGCGGCTCCATTGGAAGTGCTGCACCGTCGTTTGTTATGATCGCAGTAACTGCAGCAGCTCTCGTACCGTTCTCGTCCACCTCTATTTTGGCTTTATGCAGTGCCTGAGATACATATACATCCGCCGCAATTTGGTCAAGATCCGCATTTTCAAGAAAAGCCGACTCAATACCCATATTCTGCAGAAGCTCTGTAAAATCATTTACCTCATATTCCATAGTGAATTTAGGCAGAACGATTCGGGCAAGTTCCTCTTTCTCCGCTGTATCCAGGCTGTCTAACAGTTTCTGTTTTTCTTCCGTACTCAAAGCGTTAAAGAGCCCCTCCATATCCATACCATAAGTATAATTAACAGAGGAGTCTGCAGGTATCCCCAGCTCTTCCTCAAGAGGCAGAAACACCTTCATCACAATGTTGGAATCCTTATAGGGCAGCGCAATCCCCTTTATGCCGAACATCTCAATATAAGCGAACTCTTGATCCCACAGATGCATCATATCCGTGGTAACATCTCCGTCGGTACCGTGAAAGATTCTTTCATGAGTATCATCTTCCAAAAAAGGCGTTTCCCACTTTCCTTCAAAATAGACCGCATTCATCAGGACCATAACCGTATTGGGATCTATATCATTGATCACTCGGGGAATCATGCCGTCCGTATTTTCTTCGGCCCATGTATTCATTCGCGTTATCGCTTCCTCCGGCCGCTCTCTGAAATTTAATTCCTCCACCGTTCCCCTATAGTACTCCCTTGCAGGCTCTAAAAAATTGGCATTCATATTTTCCGCCCATTCCTTATCCTCCTGCAGCCACAGGGAATTGGCAGTTGTGACATATGTGTCATCCGAATAGGTTTTGTACAGATAGCTCTGCATACCGGCATTCCAAATATCAAAATCCGTTATCCCCAACACATTCTCCAACTCCGCTTTTGTGTCCGTCCCCGTGCCAAGATTCAAAACGGACAGCGCGCTGCAAATACTGTAAGGAGAAAAGAAAATATTTTCCCCTTCTTCCAACTCACTGTACATTTCAAAAGCAAATCTGTTGATGCCTTCTTTCAGCATCTCCTCAGAATCCTGCGTCAATGGCTGCGGCGTATCTCCCGTTGCAGACGGAGATGCCGACACCTGTGGTACCGCCTGCCCCTGTGCAAAAAATGCTTTCACATCCGGACTTCTATACACCGTAAATCCCAATATCTTGATTTCCAAGCCATCCACATATGCGGCGCCCAGACTCTCGGGAATGCCTGCCAGCATATGATAGTTTGTCACCTCATACAATAAGGCCTTGTATTTTACGCTTCCTCCGTCCTTTAAATACAAAGGAATCGGCACCAGCAAAACAAGCGCCGCTATGATCGCGATGACCGCTATGACGAATTTCTTTTTCATTTTCCTCCCTGCCTTTCCGCATTTATGATTTAGATACGAAAAGAATTAGGAAATTTTATGGTTATTCATATTTTTTGCAACTACATATAATAGAATTTAGGGGAAATGCACGCATTTCCCCTAAAATGTCCATAACTATTGTTCACAAAATTCCTTCACGGTCTTATATACGCCCTTGGCATCCAGCCCGTATTTTTCAATCAGGGCCGCTGCGGAACCGGACTCACCGAACACATCCTGCATACCTATCTTACAAACCGGCACGGGATAGCTCTTACAAAGTGCATCACAAACCGCGCTTCCCAAACCGCCGATCACGGAATGCTCCTCCGCAGTCACAACCTTTCCGGTCTTCTTGGCACTGTTTATAATAAGTTCCTCATCCAGGGGCTTGATGGTGCAGATATTGATGACTTCGGCGCTAATTCCCTCGGCTTCCAGCATTGCCGCTGCACCCAGAGCGGAATCCACGCAGATACCGGTTGCCACGATGGTAACGTCGCTGCCTTCTTTTAACACACTGCCCTTTCCGATTTCAAAATGGTAGTCCGGTCTGTCGTTGATAACCGGCACTGCCGCACGACCGAAACGCAGATATACAGGACCGTTGTATTCCACTGCCGCACGCACTGCCGCACGGGCCTCTACATCATCGGAGGGACACATCACCACCATACCGGGAATGGTGCGCATGAGAGCCAAATCTTCGTTACACTGATGGCTGGCGCCATCCTCTCCTACGGAAATACCCGCATGCGTAGCACCGATTTTCACATTCAGATGAGGGTAGCCAACGGAGTTGCGCACCTGCTCAAAAGCGCGCCCTGCCGCAAACATGGCAAAAGAGCTTACAAAGGGAATCTTTCCCACGGTGGCAAGGCCTGCCGCAATACCCACCATGTTACTCTCCGCAATACCGCAGTCAATATGTCTGTCAGGATAGGCTTTCATAAAAATACCTGTCTTGGTGGCCTCCGCCAGATCGGCGTCTAATACTACCAGATCGGGGAATTCCTCACCTAACTCCTTTAAGGCATTACCATAACTCTCTCTGGTTGCAATTTTTTTCACTATTTTTTCATCTGCCATCCTTATTCACCTGCCTTTTCCAGCTCTGCGCCAATTTTCTCAAGATCTGCCATGGCCTGTGCATACTCCTCGTCATTGGGAGCTTTGCCATGCCATCCTGCATTATTTTCCATGAAAGATACACCCTTGCCTTTTACGCTGTGCATTACAATACAGGTAGGCTGGCCTTTGGTTTCTTTCGCCTCCGCAAATGCATTCCGAATCTGGTCGAAATCGTGAGCATCAATATTGATCACATGAAAATTAAAAGCTTCAAACTTTTTATCAATGGGGTAGGGTGAGCAGACTTTGTCGATGGGACCGTCAATCTGCAGATTGTTGTTGTCCACGATCACGCAGAAATTATCCAGTTTTCTGTGTCCCGCAAACATAGCCGCCTCCCAGACCTGTCCTTCCTGCAGCTCTCCATCACCCAAAAGCGTGTAAACACGGAACTCTTTATCGTCCAGTTTAGCACCCATGGCCATGCCGGCAGCTGCCGAAATACCCTGTCCTAAAGAACCGGAAGACATGTCCACGCCGGGAATATGAATACAAGGGTGTCCCTGCAGATAGGAACCCAAATGGCGCAGAGTAGGTAAATCTTCTACCGGAAAGAATCCTCTGTGAGCCAATGCCGAGTAGAGACCGGGAGCTGTATGTCCTTTAGACAGTACAAATCTATCCCTGTTCTCCATATCAGGATTCTTAGGATCGATGTTCATCTCTTCAAAATAGAGAAAAGTGAACATATCCGCTGCGGATAAAGATCCGCCGGGATGTCCGGCTTTTGCACCGTGAACTGCGGTGACAATACCCTTGCGGACTTCATTCGCCATTTTTTGCAGCTCTGAATTTTTCATGTTAATACCCTTGCCTTTCCTAAAATTTACGGTAACGGCTTCCACCGTCCGCTTTTTCTGACGCTTTTACTCTAGCATATTTTTCCTCTTACGTCCATAGATATATATGAAGAAAAAATACAGGATTTCTCTATGCTAAAATCCCTTTTTTCCAAAAAGACACTGCCGCTATTCTTCCTACTGCCCCTTCTGCTTCTTATGGCGCTGTTTCTGTTTTCTTCGGAAAACTTTTTACCGGGCAGTGACTCCCGCAGTTTCTCTTATCTGTGTGAAATAATTTTTAAAGAAGAACTCTCCGGCAATACTCTAAATCTGCACTATACTCTGGCTCACCCTGAAGATTACGGCATTGAACATTATCCTCCTGTACTTCCCTGTTACCAACCGGAAACCGGTCAGGCTTCCCTGCAGCAATTGGAGGACTACATAGAGGCGCTTGAAAAAATAGATGTGAATCACCTTTCCGAAGATCAGCAGTACACCTATGCTCTACTCTCCCGCTTCCTGGCCCAGAGTCAGGCCGGCAGTGCTTTTCCTTATTATGATGAGCCTCTTTCACCCTCGTCAGGTATGCAGTCAGAGCTGCCTATTTTACTGGCTGAATATACTTTTCGTTCCAAAACGGATGTGGAGGATTATTTGGCTCTGTTAGATCAGACGGACGAATATTTTGCTTCTCTTTTGCTCTATGAACAGGAAAAAAAGGATGCGGGACTCCTACAGGCCGACACTTCCCTGCAACAGGTTTGCGAGCAATGCTATTCTATTCTTTCCAAAACGGAATTGGCAAACGGTACTCATTTTTTGCAAACCACTTTCGCTGAGCGCCTGGCAGTCTTGCTGGACGAGGACATTATTACAGAGGCGGAGGCCTCAAAATATGTGCTTGCCAATGACAGACTGCTCTCTACCGTCATGCAGCCCGCCTATGAGGATTTGGCGGACGGCCTGTTTCTTCTTATGGGAGACGGGACCTCCCAACCGACAGGACTGGCCTCTCTCCCTCAAGGCAAGGAATACTACACCTGGCTGGTAGGCAGAAATACCGGCTCCTCACTCTCAATAGAAGAGATCAAGGCCCTTCTGTATCCCCATTTTAAACAAACCTACTCCGAGCTTCACGACTTACTGCAGGAGGAAAATGCCATCGAGCTTTGGCTTTTGGGTCAGGACTCTTTTCCTCTGCTTTCCCCGGAGGAAATTCTTGCGGATTTAAGGACCCGTATGGATAAGGATTTTCCCTCCCTCCCCAATGCTTCCCTCTTCTCCTCTGCAGAGCCGGGTCTGGCAGTCAAAACCGTATCCCCCAGCCTGCAAGACTACTGTGCACCGGCTTTCTATTTAACACCGCCTTTGGACGATACGGAAGATAATGTGATCTATATCAATGAAAAAAGCACTCCTCAAGGCTTGGAGCTGTATACTACCTTAGCACACGAAGGTTATCCCGGCCATCTCTATCAGTCCGTCTACAGTCAGCGCTCCATGCAGCAGATAAACGGCGCTCCCGTTCGTCAACTGCTGTGGTATGGCGGCTATCTGGAGGGCTGGGCGCTCTACGTGGAGTTTTTATCATATGATTATGCCGCTGCTTATGCCACCGAGCAGGGTGATACCGACGCAGCCTTTGCTTACACCATTGAAAAGCACAACCGGGATATGCAGCTCTGCCTGTATGCCCTGTTGGATGTTTCCATTCACTACGATGGAGCACCCTTTGAACAGGTCCAGGAAATATTAAAAGTATTTGGTATTACGGATACGGAGACTACCCGCAGAATTTACGACTACATTGCCGAAGAACCTTCTAATTATTTAAAATACTATCTGGGCTATCTGGAACTCCTCCGTTTGAAAGATACCGCCCGAACAAAATGGGGCGAAGACTACAGTGATCTACGGTTCCACACCTTTCTTTTAGACTGCGGTCCATCTGACTTTGCCACTCTGCAAGAAGCACTGGAAAAATCGTAGGCAGTTTGACAAACACCTCCTCCGGTTCTATACTAAGTCCTTGAAAGACTTATTGACAGGAGAGGCCCGATTTTACTATGGAGAACCTGATATTTAGTTTAAACGCTACCGTACCGGTATTTCTGCTGATGGTACTTGGTTATATGCTGAAGTTGTGTAAAATGGTGGATGAGCCTTTTGTTAAGACGCTGAATACCTTTAACTTTAGGATTACACTGCCTGTTCTTTTATTTCGGGACATCGCGGTGTCCGATTTCTATTCGGTATGGGACACTTCCTATGTTCTGTACTGTTTCTTCGTGACCCTTTTCTGTATTGCGGCCATTTGGCTTCTCGCCGCCTTTTTCTATAAAAATAAGGCCCACATCGGTGAGTTTGTGCAGGCCTCTTTCAGAGGCAGCGCCGCGGTACTTGGCGTTGCCTTTATTCAAAATATTTATGGCAATGCGGGCATGGCACCATTAATGATCATCGGAACGGTGCCACTATACAATATTGCCGCCGTTGTCATTCTATCCTTTACCGGTCCCGGTGCCGGTGGCGTAAGCCGTGCTTCTCTAAAAAAGTCCCTTCGGGGCATTGTCACCAATCCCATTATTATCGGCATTATACTCGGCATGATACTTTCTGTATCCGGCCTGCATTTTCCTGTGATTCTGGGAAAAAGCCTTGACAGTGTGTCTTCTCTGGCTACGCCCTTAGCCCTGATCGGTCTGGGCGCCGGTTTTGAAGGCAGGAAGGCGCTCCGTGAAATAAAACCGACGGTTATCTGTACCATAGTGAAGCTGCTCATCCAGCCTCTGCTGTTTTTGCCCCTTGCTGCCTATATGGGCTTTCGAGATGAAAAAATGGTTGCCATTTTAATCATGTTGGGTGCGCCTACTACTGTAAGCTGCTATATCATGGCAAAAAACATGGGGCATGAAGGCACTCTGACTTCCAGCGTGGTCGTTGCTACCACTTTCTTAAGCTCTGTTACCATTACCCTCTGGCTCTTTATCCTGCGTTCGTTTGGGATGATCTAACGCGCCGGACTATCGAACATGATCTGCGACTGCTGCATGCGATAGTAGATACCTCTATTTGCAATCAGTTCTTCATGATTACCCTGCTCTACAATCTTTCCCTCCTGTATCACCAAGATCATATCCGCATTGCGGATGGTGGACAGGCGGTGAGCAACTGCAATTATGGTTCGCTGTCCCATCATCTTTCCAATAGCTTCCTGAATCTGGCGCTCCGTTTCCACATCCACTGATGCGGTGGCCTCATCCAAGATAATAACAGGTGCTTTCCGCAAAATGGCCCTGGCAATGGCTACGCGCTGTTTTTGTCCTCCGGACAGGCGCAGTCCTCTCTCTCCCACTTTCGTCTCATACTGTTCCGGCATAGCCATGATATCCTCATGGATG